>JAGRMX010000069.1 GCA_020441025.1 Leptospiraceae bacterium | reverse complement strand
AGTATCGCACTCCAGTTCCCGCTGAACAAATTCTTGCCGAAGTCTATTAAGCTCGTCCAGCCAGAGGCCTGTCCCTGGATTAGTTTTCCTAATATTCCGTTTTTGGATAGTTCTACACCCAGTCCCTGTAACGCGCCCGCCGCGTTGTATGTGTTGGCCGTCTGAGTGGCTGTGGAGGTCGCTCCTCCGGCTCCCTCTATGCCCGCTATCAATGCCAGTGCTTTGATCGCTTCCTGCAGTATGTTTCCGGCGTCGCCCAGGTCCGGGTTGCCCAATTCATCGTAGCGGGAGTACTCCGCGCCTAAGTCTTCTTTTTTGAGTTTTTCGGCCAGTACCACGCCGAATACCGGTATGCCGGCCAGCATATCGTATAGCATGGCGGCTGTTTTCTTATTGGTTACTTTTGTGTTTCCGGTGTAGTTTCCGTCTTCATCGTATTCGGCGTAGGCGTTTACAAATTTTTTAGTCATTGAACCACCCGGTATGAAGTTCAATGCCGCGTTGTGCTTGTCCTGCTCCGTGTACTTGAATTCGCGTTCACCGGTCTGTGTGTTTACTTTTATGGCATTACTTATGGTCCCCTGATCGAATACACTGAGTACACTCTTAAACATTCCCGTAAATTGGGCTTCCCACATGTATCCGCGATCTTTGTTCATTACATGATTCGCGCGTTCCACATTCATGTAGCTGTTAGCCCACATTATATCCGGATTGATGTTGTTCCAGCCCTTGTCCGACATTATCGCAAGGTCTTTGTTCATGTTCTGTATATCTTTTGATAGGGCGGATAGTTCCGGTGTTGTTGATAAGAACGATCCCACTCCGTATTTTACCCGGAAATCTCTGGCGTACACGTCGTTTTCCACCTGACTCTGAATCGCGTCCTGTTGGGCCTGTGCTAACAGCTGGCTGCTTAATTGTAACTGATTGTAGAATCCCAGATAGATTCCGCTCGGTCGCCACATTCCAGATCCTAATTCTCCGAATCCCTCCGTTATTACTATGCTGGTGAAGTAATCGCGGCCTTCGGCTACATCTTCGTACTGTCCGTCGGCCATCTGGCTGTACATGTAGTCTTCATACTTGTTGCCGGTTTTGCCGATCCACTCTCCTAATAATCCGTGTACGTCAATCGCTCCGCCTTTGGCGTACTCGCGCTCATTCTGGTTTCCTGTGCCCATTATGCGTTCGCTGATTTTGCGGACCGCCAGCGTTTGATAATTCATCATGGCCTGCACTTCCACCGGATCGCTACCCTTTAACTTTGCTACCAGGGTATCGCCTTCCCATTCCAGATATCCACTTTTGCGCATCTCATTGTTGATGGCTGTCTTACCGTCGAATTCTTGATACGGATTCACTATGCCTACGTCTTGTAACAGTCGTTGCATATCCCCCGTTCCCGCGTATTTCACAAAGGCGTTGCCCACCTGCACATAACCCGCGCCCAGCGCCGCGGCCGTGGTTTGCATGGTCACCTGTCGATTGCGCTCGTTTATCTGTTCCAGCAATCCGTCCAGTACCTTGCGATACTCTTCATATATCTTGACGTTTGCCAGTATCTGCATGTTCTTTGTGTGGTCCTGGATGTTATTTCGATACTCCAGTACATTGTCATTGATTGTATTCAGATTGGCGAAACCTCCGTTGGCGGTCGCTATTGACAGTCTGGTCTTATACTCCGCTATATTCTCGTTGATCCGCGCGATTTTTTCCGCCGCTCCGGGTTGCTTGCTCTGCATCTCCTGTATGGCCGCATTGATAGTCGCCTGCCGATCGATCGGCTCCATATACACTCCGCTGGCCGCGTTCATGGCCCGGATCATGTTGTTCATTTCCGTTACCGACCCGCTCAGTGTTTGCTTGATGCTTTCTTCCGCCGCTTCAGCGCGTATTTCCGTTTCCCAGGTGTCCCGATTCGCGAAAAATTCGGCTTCGCGTTGATCCCACTCCGCGTTTTTCTCCGCCGTGGCCGCGTCGAATTTCTTTTCCCACTCGCGCCAGCGTGCTAAATAATTGTCTTCCACACCGCTGTAGGCCTTCCGTCCGCGCTCCAGCAATTTCGCCATCTTCGCTTCCCAGCGGTTATAGGAATCCTTCAGTTCCTGTTCTTTTAAATCCCACTCCTGGGTTTGCTTCGCGATTCGCTGGTTCATCTCCTTTTCAAAAATGGCGTTCATGTTGGCGGCGTAGTCTTGATAGGTCATACGGTAGCCCTCATACTCGCGCCCGCCTTCACTGCGATCGCCCGCATTTTGAAATAACTGCTCAAATGTCGCGTCCCGCTCCCGATTCACAAACGTACTGTCCGTGCCGCTTGCATTCTCGCCCGCCTGTATATAAGCGGCCAATCGTTCCGCTCGCAACGGCTCGCCATGATCCTTCAATATGCGCATCACATCGCCCAGACTGTAAGCGCTGTCCTCCGGTGCGTTTTCATCGATCAGCGGATAGTATCGATAGCTTTTGTTGCCCGCATGGTCGGCTACCTGTACCCGCGTGCATTTGCCGGCCGGGCAATCATAGGCGCCCTGGTTAAGCGTTCCGCTCCCGTACCATACATTCGGATTATAGCGTCGACCAAAGCTGTCGCGATACTTCACGTCTTCTTTTACCTGATTCACTTCCAGGCCGTGGGCTTCCACTTCCGCGTCGGGGATGTAAGCGCTATTGTTCGAATCGCGCCAGTCGGCTGTGCCGCTCACCGTTTCGAATAAATATTCCAGATCCGCTTCCGTCAGTTTGTATAGATTATAACTTCCGTCGGTCGGATCGTTGTTTTGCGCGCCGTGCTGTATCAGGCGCTCCTTCACCGTTTGCAAATTCGGCGCTTTGGTTAAGTAATCCAGCTCCGCCAGGGCGTCTTCATACTCCAGTTGCTTTTGCCGCACCGCCAGCACGGAATAGGGACCGGCGGCATAATGCGCCCCGGCGTCCGCCATGCCCATACTGATCATGGCGAATATCTGTTGGTACATGGCAGTGCCAATCTGGGTGTAGGCAAAGTTCACCATGCCCTGTCCAATGGAGTAATACAATATGGTGGCCATGTAATACCAACCTTTCTGTAATACCGGTTGCATGGCCGTCAGCACCAACTGCAGATTCCAGTTGGCGTAATCCATGTAGTTTACATTCTGTAAATAATTCCAGTAGGCGCCTTTGTATACTTCGTACTCCATCAAATGTCCACCATTGGACATCCACACCATCATCGCCTCTCGCTCCGCCGGTGGAATCGAGGACTGGGCCATAAAGCCGCGCAATATCTCTAACGAGCTTAACGCTCCCAACGGATAAAATGGCACCTGACTGTACAACTGAGCGTCCCAGCTGGCCACCGCTATGTCGTTGGCCCATTCATTCTGGCCCCAATACCAGCCCTGAAATTCATTGTACAGACTGCCGCCGCTTTCTATTACACCGGCCAATCGTTGGTACACGGCGTTGCGCATTTGCTGATTGTATTCCAGCGTCGCGCCGGAGCCGTTCATACTGCCGAACATTTCATCCAGTTTCTGATTGAATTGTTTCTCTTTTTCCTGGACTATCAACTTCTGTCGTTCTATCTTCTCCGTCAGGATGGCCTCGGCTTTTTGCAACCGAATCATGCGCATGGTATGCTTGATGTGTTCCTTACGCGCCGCTATCTCATCCGCATGGCGCGCATACAAATCGCGTTCTTTGAGCGTCAGGTATTCAAGCCATTCATCGGTCGCGTCGCCGTTTTCATCAAAGCGTGCGCCTTCATATTCGTAAAAGAACTGCTTGCGTAACTCCTGCAAACGTTCCTTCTCATTATCACTCAGGGCAATGGTGATTTGCGTTAACTGATCCAGTTGCTCCTGCTCCGCAGTCGTCAGCCCTGCCGTTGCCGCCCGGGCCTCTAATTCGGCTTTTTGTTCTAATTGGTCGATTAATTGCGCAAAGTCTGCGTATTGATCCTCTATCTGTACGCCATAACCGGCCTGTTTTAACCTTTCCTGTGCCGATTCTAAGGCCAATACCGCCAGTTCGTACTCTTCCTGCGCGTCGCCCGCATATTTTTGCAATACGCTTGCTTCGGTTTCATTGGCCGCTTCCGTTTCCAGCTCCTCCGCGCTTAATAAACGCACTTCCTCCAGATAGGGAGTTTGGGCCCATTCTTTCACCGCCAGGCGCAGTTCTCTGTCTTCCTGAGCGGCTGTGTAATCTCTGTAGGTAGACGACATGTCGTTTAATCGATCCGCGTAGCGCCCCTGTAACGCGGCGTATTCGTCCTGCAGGGTGCTTAATGCGCTCACCTCGCTGTTTACATCGGTCGTCGCCGTATTCAGATCATCGCGAATCGTATTAAACGTGTTCTGCACAAATTGAGTCAAATTGGCGGTCTTCATCTGTCGCCGCCGTCCGGCCTCGCCGAATTTCTTCGCGGCCCGCGCAAAGGCGTCCTCGGTTTGCTGCATTGCGGCGTACTTTGATTGTTGTTGCGTTGATCCGTTCTGAGCCTGCCGACTTTGCGCATCCTGCTTCTCGCTGATGATAGCGCTCAGGTCGCTGACCAACGTATCGGTGCCGGCATCATAACTCGATCGGATCCGATCGCGCAATTGTGCTGTGCTGGCCTGCGCCGCGCGCTCCTCCGACAGATCGGCCGCCCTTCCTATGTCGTGAAACGCCCGCGACAGGTTGCTGACTTTCTCCAGATATTCATTGGCCAGATTGGCAAAGTAAGCGCGTCGTATTTGGGTGCCGGCGTCCGCGTTGGCCAATTCGTTGGCCGTTACTACCGATCGAATCGTTTTTACTTCTATCAGTACATCATCATCCGTGGTTACGGTGCCTTCACCCAGCTGTATGGTTCGTACCGCCCCTTCCGTGGGATCGTCCGCCAGAATTTGCGTCTGCCAATCGGTCTGGTTTAAGAGATCTTCCGGATCGATTTCGCCCGCACTGATCCCTTCCAGAGTGACTCCTTCAAGATGTTCATCGCGCTCTTCCGCCGCCTGTCCCTGGGCCAATCGATCCTGTACATGTTTCTCATAAGAATCGTTTTGATAGGCATCTTCCACTCCCACATAGGTGCGGTAGTTGGTTATACGATAATCGGCGTACTCCGCATCGGAACCCATGCGCCGGGCGTATTCCTTCAGGCGCGCGCTGATCTCCTGCTCCTGTCGTTCGGTGCGTTGCGTTTCGGCGTAGTAACGACCATGTTCCTCGATGGTGGTGCGTAATGCGGATTGTAGACGGGTCACTTCTATATTGTTTGCGAACGCGCCGTTTTCCCGACTGGTGTATACGGATAGAACCGCCGTCGGATCGCTGCGACTCGTATCCAGTAAACCGGCCAGATGCGCTGCTATGAGCGCGTCGCTTTCTCTATAGCGATCAAACATACGGCGCACCATCTGTTCTTCATACTCAACCGTGTGTAAAAATCCCGGATGAATGCCTTCGATGCCGGCCTGCATGACCACTTCCAGTTCAGGATGTCCCGAGATGATCGCAGCGGCCGCCGGACTGACCGTCGACGTACTGGCCGGATCGATGCGTAAATCGCGGGCAACATAGATGCTCTCAGCGTACGCTTCCAGTATGGCCGCCTGGTTGCTTTCATAATAATCACGCAGTGTTTCATCCGGATGCCGTAATACGGCGGCTTCCAGATACACCGCAAGGTTTTCAAATATACCCGAATCGACCAGCTCCAGGGACGATCGATAATCAAACTCAGTCTCCAACGCCACGCGATTTTGGTACAGCGCATCGGCTTCTTCCGCCGTGAGTTGATCCTTTCCACCGGCATCATACAATTCATTTAGCAAGCGATCGAATTCGGTTTGTAATTCGGGCAAGAGCGCGTCGTAATAGGCGCTGGTTGCTCCGGACTGACGTTCGGCCAGAGCGCGGAGAAACGCGCCCCTTTGTAATTTGGCCGCCTCGCGTAACTCTGCGTGCATATCGGCCAATATATTGAAAAACTTCGTTTCAATTGTACCAATCCGATTGCCGTGTCGGGCCAGCAGTCGATCGCGTGCGTTGCGCGCGGCTTCATCGGGATAATGATAGGCATATACGTTTTCTACGCGCAGCATACCCCGTAGCGCGTCCGGTGAGCTCGCCGCGTAACTTTCCCGAAATGACGCGTTGATTTGTTCCCGGAGCATGGCGCGTATTTCGGCATAAGCTACCGGCGAGTCGCTCTGTAACGAACCATGACCGGCGCGCGCGATGATCAAATCCAGTTCGGCGTCGCTTATATCCAGACCGGATGTATCCGTCACTCGTTCCCCGCTGCCGTAACCGACATTCAGTTGATTGCCGACTTCACTGCGGGCCAGCGCCAGTCGGTACTGTTCGGACAGATCGTCGCGCGCCATTACCCGGTAATCAAGCAGCGCATAATCGTCTATGTCCGTCAGCTCCGTCGGTAATTCAAAAACGTCGGGCGGATCATCCAGTCGATTTTCAAAGCGCAGTTCCTGTAAATCCGAGGGCAAATAGCCGTGGGCGGGCGGTCCCTCTTCCAGATACGCGAAAGTCAGCGCTTTGAAATAGGCTATGCGTTCTCCGGTCAGCAGACGTTGACGCAGGGTGCGGCCGCCGGTATCCGTATAGGTCGGATCATCCAACAGTGCCTCGATATCCTGATAAAACCGGGTCTTGCGGGCTTCCCGATCGACGCCGCTTAATGTTAAGCCGGTGCGGGTTACATAGTCGTCCAGTTTTTGAATGTACAGATAAGCGCGAAAATCACTCAGATATTCATTCTCGTCGAGGGTATGCAAATCTCCACCGGCATCGTTCCGCATGCGCAGATATTCCCGGTGGGCCACATCGATATACACTTTGTTCAAACCGGGTAACAGGGAGACGTCCGTGTTTCTATCCGCCAGATAATCTTCCACATAAGCGTCAATGCTGTACGCACCTTCCGACTCCGTGAGATGCGAACTCACACCCGTGGCGTAATCCCCACGATAGTCATTGAAATCCTGCATCAACTGGTAACCGGCGAATACACCCATCATATCGCGTAAGTCCAACACAGCCGCGCTCTGTTCCATTTCTACGTCCGAGTTGCGTGATTCCAGATACTCCGTGTATCGCTCGCGCATACGCTGATATTGCCGTATCAAAACGAACTCGCGCAGTTCTTCCGGATAGTCGTCCGGCCGATACTCCGACGCCGTGTCACTCCAGCGCAACGCCACTTTCATTTCTCGTTCATACAGATCATCGGTCAGTTGAGTTACATCGGCGGTGTCCGGATCATTTAAAGCGTCTACAAATGCGGTCAGCGTGTTTTTCAAATCGGCGGCCGTTGTTTGCTCATTTATAATTTCATCAATGGCGCGCCGAATGGACGCGAACGCTCCCGACTCAAGTTCACTTTGAATGGCGCTTCGCAGCGTATCCTTGATCAGCGCCAGTTCGGTAGCATCCGCCCCACTGTTTATGGTGGCGATGTCGTCGTTTATAGCGGTCCGGGTTAATGTGGCTCTCTGAGCATACGTATCCATTAACTGCGTTACGCTGACGGTTACTGTTAAGTCCCGATCTCGTTCGATAAACGCATCCACATCGTCCAGTTCGGCAACTAAGTACGCATCAACATTGTTCTGTAAATCATCTATGGCCTGCAGTACCGCCGTCTGGAGTGCCATGCCGTCGGTCGGATCGGCCATCAGTACCGCGCCGATCGCGTTTTGATACAGCGTCGGTATCGCGTCCGGTTGCGCCATCAACGCCTCCAGATCGGCGCGAAAGTCGCCGGCGTCCAGATCAAGAACGGCCTGGCGCGTCGTTGCGCCGTTCAGTTGCTCCGCATAGGCCTGCAGGAAATCGGCTCGATCGATCGGGATGGTCGTGTCGTCGATCTCATAATCACCGAGAAAGCTTACTCCCGCTTCCGAGTATTGTAAGGCGATACCGTTTAATGATCGTTCCAGTAGATTTTGTTGCAGCTTATTATAAAGCGTGCGCAGTTGGTTGACTCTTTGCTGTATTTCCGCGTCTGCAATTCCGTCCGCCTGTAAATCCTTATCATAGCCCTCAAACAAGAACATGCGCCGCATGTTCTCCGGTTTTTGCATGGTATTTAGAACAATCAGACTGACGTCCGCCCCGACGCGCGCCGCGTCATCCATTACCTGCATGATTTCGGATTCAAGCGCCGCAATCTCATCCAGTTTGCTCAGTCGTTCGCGCGCGCGCTCACTGCGCACTTCCGCCAACGCGGCCAGATCCGGTCCGGTCGCATGGCGATTCTCAATCAATTCCACTATGGCCTGGTAAGCCGCTAATTCATCGGTTAGCATTTCAATGGCCGCCCGACTTTCCGGGGATAACCGCGCGCGGTTTTGCTCGTTGGCATTGTAATCCAGCAATCGATCCGCCCATAGCGCAAGTGTGGGGCCGGTTCGCACGGTGCTCAGAATATCCGCTATCGGCGTGGCCGGATCGCTAATACCCAGATCAATAAACTCCTGCGTGAGCAACGGAACTTCGCTTCCGTCGCGCATTATGTTTCCATCGCGATCGGTTTGAATCATTCCTAACGCGGCTTTCAGTACTTCCGTCGCGGTGTCTTCCGATGACTGGCCGCTGACATTCTTTTCGCGCTGCAACTGGTAATCCACATTCTGGAGTCGGGTCAGGGCGCGCTCCAGCATGCCGGTACTTACGGAGCTCTCGCTGAAAATTCCGGAGTTTATGATCAGACTCATCAGCGTGGAGGTGGAGCCTGGTTCTTGAATTTCAGCGATTGTATTGGCCGCCTGTCGATATTGATCGCGCAGCAGTTCGGTCTGCGGTTCGATGTTCGCTATCTGGGTCTCGACGTCCGCCAGTCGTGCTTCGACAGCATTCAAATAGCCGATGAGAGCGGCCTTGCGAATCGGATCAAGTTCCGCGTCGATTTCCGCCTGCCGCAAGTCCCTGTCTTTCATCAGACTGTTGCGTTCGCTGCGCAGTTGATTTAAGCGTCTTTCCTTTGCGGTTAATTCCGGAGCGATGTCGGCGATCAGCTGGCGCGCTTTGATCTGTTCTTCTCGTAAATAAATTTCCCGGTAGTTCTCTTCAAGACCGTCAATGTCCAATTGTACCGAATGACGAAGGCCCTGTAATGCCTGTCGCAACTCCTGGGCCGATGCGTCCACTCCCGGAACCGTTCCATAGCTGAGTATGACGTTGCGATCCTCGGCGTTCAATGCGTCGTACGCCGCCCGGATTCCGCCATCGCCTGCTGCCAGTACCGCGTCCATGCGGGTCAGTAAACCGGCGCGTTCAACGGCGTACGCCGCCATGCGCGCATCGGAAGCATCGTCGGGTATGCCGGCCTGGAACTGTCTATAAACCAGGCTGTCCTGTTCCAGATCCCGCAGGTTTTCCAGCAAACGATCCCATTTTTCCGATACCCCGCGACGATCGTAATCGTCCGGTCCGGGGGCCTTCGAAGCGTATTCGATACTGGAACGGTTGCTTACCAGCCATTGCCTGATGATTTCCCGGATTGCGTGGTCTGCTTCAGGTGAGCCCATCAGGTCGGCCGGGAGGTCGTAGGCCTGCGCCGTGACGCGCGCGTCCGTTTCGGAAACGCTCAGTTCGGTGTTGATCAGGTCCAATAACGCAGGGTAATCGCTTTCACGATGATCGCTCAGAAAAGTATTCAGATGTTGAGCGGCGCTTTCGGCGAACGTGAACATGGCTTCCTGCTGTGCGTCGCGCCGATCCGCAATGTCTTTACGCGTAGATTCCAGATCAATGAGCGGTTCTCCGTCAACATTGCGCGTATCCAGTATGCGCAATACCGCGTCGCGTCGCGCCTGTTCTTCTCCGCGAACGGCCTGGATCAGGTTGGCGGCCATGCGCATTATGTTCTGGCGAGTGATGAGTATCCGGCCGGTGATTTCGGCGATTTTTCGTTCCAGAGTCCTCACTTCATTCGCATCCGGGTCGGGTTGCGCTTGCAAATCCGCCAATTCGGTTTGCAATTCCGCTCGCTCATCATCCAGGCTGGTCATTTCCGTGCGGTTGGATCGAATCGATTCAAACGCCTGAATGGCCATCGCGTCACTGAGTAAATGCGATTCCGGTGTATCCTTTTCGATTAAATCGCTTTCGGCGCCCAACAGTGCGTCGGCCACCATTTCGGCATCCATTCCACTGAAGTTGCCGTTTGTACTGAGTAAATCATCGAGCGCCAGACTGCGCTGTTTGGCCGCTTCCAGTCCCTGGATAATGGCCAGCGCGTCTTCGCCGGCCTGTAGGTCTCCGTCGGCCCGCACGGCCTCGCTGACGGTGTACAGGTATTCCAGACGCGCTTTTTCCGCGGCGTCATAACGTCCATTGGAGAATCCCGGAATGGAATCCATCTCTTCCATGCGGTTTACCAGTTGCGCAAGCGTACGGGTCGTATCGAGCACTTCCAGTCGTATAATATCATCCGCGTCCGCGGCGTTGATTACCTTAAAATCCAGAAAGGCCTGATCGTACTCGGCGCGCGCTTCATCCAGCGCCTGTCGCGCGGCGGTCAGTTGATTCGATTGGATGCGGATCGATTCTTTTTTTAACGTTAAGTTTCCCAGAATGTCGGTTACCGAATCGCGTGCGATTTCCGTACGCAGAGATTCAATACTCGCCAGCAAACCGTCGAAATCGTATTCATCGGATAATGTGTCGATTTCGGTATGCATATCCTCCGCAAGTGATCGCACTTCCAGCCACTGATTGTCGAGTATGGCCGCGTCCAGACCGGCAGTCACGTCGGTCCTGAATTCCAACAGTCGCTCGCGCAGTCCGGATAAACGATGATTGTTTATTTCTGCTTCGGATAATCCGTAATCCGCGAAATATGTTTCGATTTCCGTTAGATATCCGTCGATTTCACCCGTATCGGGAGTGCTCTGCAAATTTATTCGCTCCCATAGCAATAACTCGTCCACCAGAGCGTCGCGTTGTTGATTGATATAACCCGGTGCGATGTTACGCTCCGTGAGCAAGCGATCCAACTCCCCATCCGGATCGGCCGGATTGACCGCCATGTCGCCTTTGATTACCTGATAGGTCAGATCCAGTACTTCCATGCGCAGGCGGGTTACCTCACTGCGCTCCGCGGTAACGGAAGCCATTTCCAGGACC
>JAGRMX010000699.1 GCA_020441025.1 Leptospiraceae bacterium | reverse complement strand
TACACCGGGGATTCCCTGGGACCGTTCGATTTGATGGTACTGCCCTTTAAGAACGGAAAATCGCCCACCTTTGCGGGCCATCTGAAAAAGTCGGTCTCCAGAGCCGCGCCGGGTTTCACCGTTGTGCGCTCCGACCAATGCCCCTACCTATCGGACGCCACCGAAATCGTGCGGGAATGCGCCCGGGAGCTAAAAGTTCCGTTCCGAATTGTCGATTTGCAGAGCGCCGCCGATGTACGCGCGCAATCCGCTTCACCGTACGGTGTGTTTCAGATTCTATTTAATGGAAGAATATTGAGTTATCACTACGAATTGAAGAAAGATTTACTGAAAAAGGCGATTGCCACGCAAAACGCGCCGGGCTGATTGACTGTTGAGCCTTCGGAGAACCACCGGTTGGCCCAATTAAAAACGGAATCTGTTCCATCTTACAGAATCAAAGCGGCATTCCGTTAATAATGATGCACAGCCATGAGTGATTCCAGTTCCAGCAAATCCCGGATACAATTTGATACGGCGGCCATCCAGAACCGCCTGCGCTCTATCGCGAAGGATTTAAGCACTTACGCTCAAGACCTGCCGTCGAAACTGAAACAACTGCCCGCAATCGTTCGATCACTGCCGGGACGGCTGAACGCCACCCACCGACGGCTGATGAAC
>JAGRMX010000698.1 GCA_020441025.1 Leptospiraceae bacterium | reverse complement strand
AAAAGCGATATAACAGCGAGGCAATATAACTCAACAGAAATACGAATAGCAACGCCAGCCGTAAGCGCGGCAGAAATGCTTCCTCACCCGCCGCCAGCTTCTCCGGTGGGATTACCAGAAAAAAGCGAATGAAGAACGCGACTACGGCCACAATTCCCAGAATATAGGCCACATACAAACCGCGTTCCAGTTGTATGCCATTCCGGAAACGGGCGTGCAACATGGCGGCCGGATCGCTGAGAGCCAGGGCCGCGCCGACCGCCATAGCCAGCAATCCCCAGACGGAATCGCTGAATGAGGAAGCGATCCATAGCAGTAATGTGCCTACGGAATAAAACCAGATGCCGTGTTTTTGATAAAAGGGGATTACCCCATTCATAGAATTACCTCTGTGAATATTCAATCAATCGATGTTCCTGCCCGATCAGTTGCGCCAACGCCGGGATTCCAGAACCTTCACAGTCATGAATAAAAAGAATACAATGACACTCAGAAAGAACACCACGCCTTTCAGCGGAATCACGCCCCGGGAAAAAGGCAAAAAATGAGCGAAAGCGTGCAAGTGGGTAAAGACATCCTTTGCCGGAGACGGCAACAAACCGGCCATGAATCCGCCGAACTCAATGCCCACCAGAATAACGGCCGTTATCAAAAGAGACAACAGGTA
>JAGRMX010000697.1 GCA_020441025.1 Leptospiraceae bacterium | reverse complement strand
CATTTTTAAATTTGATGCAACTGCGGCGGTGGTCTCCGGCTGTAAATAAACGAAAATCAAAGATCAGCCGGAGACCGAGCGCGCGAAAGCGCGACCCTTCGCGTATCTTTCCATCCATTCATTAACATTCAATAAAAAGTAAGCGAAGGGGCACGCCCCAACGAATATTACGGAACGAACCACACACGTAAACTCTGCGTCCGGGACCCACTCCGGAAGCGAGCCATGGAGGGCGAGCGACACGAGAACGGAACACGGATGTGGATTTCGAGTGGCCGGAGTGCGGGCCCGGACGCGCCCAAGAAAACGTGCTGCTGGTGAAGTGACGCGGCAGAATACACAGCGTGGGCCTTCGGCGCTCCGGAAGAATTCATGAAGACCATCATGGTGGAGGAAGGCGATTTAGAAACCGCCATCATGAACCAATTCTGGCAGAATGTGGAAGATCAGTACGGCATAGACGGACTGGGCGACGTACTTGCGGAACAACATGCGGAAGCCATGGCGCGTAAAGCGGCGCATAAGGCGGGCCGGATAGCACCGGAAGACTTTGCAACATTCGGATTAACCTACACCTGGCGCAATGCAGAGCACAACAAAACGCTGGGACTGGTTCTGCAGGTAGCGGAGACAGCGGCTGCGGTAATACTGTGCATCTCCCACGAGGCAAC
>JAGRMX010000696.1 GCA_020441025.1 Leptospiraceae bacterium | reverse complement strand
TTTCCTAACGACGCTCTTCCGTTAGGAAACGCGCTGGACCAACGTGCTGGAATTCGTCGACTGGATGGCCGGCCGCTGCGGTGGTCAGGTGCAGGACATGGCGGGCATCAGCGTGAGCACCGAACGCAAAAGCCTTCTGGAGGTAGCGCAGACCATCTCGCTCATCAGCACGCTGAACGAACGCGAGCAGGATCCGGACGTGGTCACGCTCTCCACGCTGCACGCGGCCAAGGGGCTGGAATGGCCGCACGTGGTGCTGGCTGGCATCAACGAAGGCCTGCTGCCGTTCAAGCCGGAGGAAAGCGCCGGCGAAGCGCTGGCGCAGCGCATCGAGGAAGAACGCCGGCTGATGTACGTGGGCATCACCCGCGCACGCCACACCTTGGCCGTGAGCTGGACGCGGCGGCGCAAGAAGGGGCGCGAGGTCGTGGCAGCACAGCCCAGCCGCTTCATCGCGGAAATGGCGCTGGATCAGGCCACCGTGCGCGAGGACCCTCGCGAGAAGCTCAAGGCCTTGCGCGCCGAGTTTGCGCGCAAGGCTGCACAGGCGGCTGGCGCTCCAACGGGAGCCGGGCCTTTGTCATGAACATGCGCCGATTTGCTCTTTTATTCATAGCTGGTAGCGCTCTTGCAGTGCCGGCCAGAGCGCAAAATGACTCCCAAGGAGCACCCGCAGTGACGCCCT
>JAGRMX010000695.1 GCA_020441025.1 Leptospiraceae bacterium | reverse complement strand
CTGAAATGTATAGACGAACCGCCTGACATTGCGCAGTCTTTCAGACTTGATTAGGGCGTTGTCGCGGGAATTCTGGCACCATGTGCGGCATAGTGGGCTACATTGGCCCCAAATCGGTGGATTCGGTCCTGCTTGTGGGCCTGACCCGTCTCGAATACCGGGGTTATGATTCGGCCGGAGTGGCGGTTGTCCACAACGGCGAACTTCAGATCCGAAAAGAACGCGGCAAGATCAAGGACCTCGAGGAACTGCTTCAATCGCACCCGGTGGAAGGTCACATGGGCATCGGTCACACCCGCTGGGCCACCCACGGCGAGCCCAATCGTCGCAACGCCCACCCCCATTCCGATAGCAAGCGCCGGATCGCCGTCGCGCACAACGGAATTATAGAAAACCACTACGAGCTACGCGAAGAACTGAAACGCGAAGGCCATGTATTCCAATCGGACACCGACACGGAAGTCATACCGCACCTGGTAGAAGAAGAACTCAAGAAGGGCGTCGATATAGAAGAAGCGGTCTACCTGGCGATTCGCAAGCTGCGTGGCCGCTACGCTTTCGTTCTGGTCTACGAGGGCACTCCGGAGCGCATCTTCTTTGCCCGCGATGGCTCCCCCCTGGTTTTTGGATCCGGAAAGGGTGAGACTTTTCTGGCGAGCGACCTGCCGGCCATTATTCCGGCGGCCAAAGAGCAC
>JAGRMX010000694.1 GCA_020441025.1 Leptospiraceae bacterium | reverse complement strand
CGGATACCATCGGATGGTATGGAGACAATCCGGGCGTTTTCTCAGCATTGCGCTTCAATTGTAAAAAGATTTCCGTGACCGACGTGCGTCGCGGTGAAATCACCCTGCAACTATCTCCGGGCACCTGCGGTGAGTAACGGGAAGAATCGCTGAATCGCGCCTGGCGACAACCGTAGCCGAATAACACAATCCGCGCGCCCTGCTATCCGTAAGGCGCGCGGATTTATAAGGTATTATCCAGAATACATGAAACACGTTACGCTGATTGTTTTAATATTCTCTCTGGGATTGTGCGCTCATTGTGATAAATCGGCTCAGGCGCAGGATGATTTAATTCGCATTCACATTGGCGGCATTCCGCTCGATGTGGAAGTGGCGGCCACACCCGAGACCCGCAATCGTGGATTGATGTATAGAACTTCCATGCCGGAAAACCAGGGCATGTTGTTCGTCTTTCCCGATGAAAAACAGCGTACGTTCTGGATGAAAAATTGTCTGATGCCCATCGACGTAGGTTTTTTTGACGCGCGACCTTTCTTATTGAATGTCCAGCAAATGCAACCGGACGACGGCCACGGGCGTTGGAGCTCGGCTGGCGCCGCTAAATACGCCGTTGAGACCAATAAGGACTGGTGGGAAAACAATTATATACGACGCGGCGCGGAGTTGGAGTTACCGCATCCCATTCAGGGCATTTAGGGCATTTAGGG
>JAGRMX010000693.1 GCA_020441025.1 Leptospiraceae bacterium | reverse complement strand
CGCCACCGGATCTTTTAACTGGTCCACCAACGCGGTGGAAAACAATGACGAGAATCTGGTCGTTTTTCGCAATCCGTTCATTGCGCAGGAATTGATTCAACAATGGCAGGATGCCTGGGATATTTCGCAGGACATCAGTTTAATTTTGTATGAACCGGCGGGCGACGCGGCCAGTTACGGCGACGTTGTGATTTCGGAAGTTATGTGGGCCGGTTCGTATGAGGGCACTTCCTATCAATCGGACGACGATTGGATTGAGTTATACAATACCACCAATCGGGATATCGATATCAGCCACTGGGCCGTTACCTGGGATACGGCCGAGACGGTTACGTATGCCATTCCCGATCAATTCAACTGGTACAAACCGGGCGTGGCCTCGCGTCATTATTCCACCGGTCGCCTGATCATTCCGGCCGGTAGATACTTCTTATTAAAAGCCATCAACAACGGAGCCATTGCCACCGAAGACAATAAGATCTCCGGTACGAAAGACTTCGCGCTCTCTGAATCCGTTTTTCACATCAGATTGTATGATTCTCGCATGGAGCTAATCGATGAAGCCGGTTTCGGGGATCCGGCTCCCGCCGGCCGATTGGATAGCTTCAATCGGGTGGCCTATTCTATAGAGCGCTTTTTTTATCCGAGCGGTCATCCCCAGGCTGGCAAGGCATTGCCCGGTAGCGCCGTGGGCAGTTGGTACACATCCAATG
>JAGRMX010000692.1 GCA_020441025.1 Leptospiraceae bacterium | reverse complement strand
CTTAACGGTCAACGAATGAGGCCAGGAAAGAGTGGGCCCAGCCCCTCCCCCGCGGACCAGGGAAAGCGGCCCCGGGCTGTCCTCCCGGAGCAAGCAGAAAGAGCGAAAGCCAGAGAATCAGCTTCCATTGCCCATGGATGGAATGAGTCCGCGGAGCCCGGGCCACGGCGCACACTCGCATGGGCTAATCGCCACCGCCCGGACATTGTACGCTGTAGCAGGCACCGCCTTGCCGACACGCATTTCCCGGAGGTGTCTAAAATTTTTGCCCTCGGGGGCCCTCCTCCCGGTATGGAGTTGACAGCCGGAGCCTGCAGCAGGATCTTGCCTCTGACACTCCCCTGTAGCTCAGTCGGTAGAGCAGTTGACTGTTAATCAATTGGTCGTAGGTTCGAGTCCTACCGGGGGAGCACTTTTGAACAAACTGCAACTTCCTCATTTGCAGTTTCCCCCTTCTCGAAATCCTCAGCCAGCGATTTGAATTCTGGCCTATAAAGCCCCCGGAAGGGGCGTTTCCATTCCAGTCTGAGATCATCTCCTTCCCAGAACGCGCCGTCAGCCACCTTACGGAGGATCCGAATCTTCTGTTCGTCGTTTGCCTGGGCGAAAATCTCTGGCAGTTCTCGAAGCGTGTCCAGGATGTGATCGAAGTCCGGTATCACCTCATCCGGATCAACGGACTCCGACATTCTCAACTCCTCCAGATGTGCTAGTTGTGTATCGAAGGT
>JAGRMX010000691.1 GCA_020441025.1 Leptospiraceae bacterium | reverse complement strand
TTTTTTTTTTTTTTTAAGTAGCGGTTGTGGAAGGCGATCATACCGTCTCACAAACACTTACCGAATTGCCCTTTGATCACATCTTTTTTACCGGCAGTACCGCTGTGGGTAAAATTATCATGTCCGCCGCCGCGCAAAACCTGGCGAGCGTCACGCTGGAGCTGGGCGGGAAGTCGCCGGTGATTGTGGATGAGGACGCCGATATGGAAAAAGCGGCCGAACGAATCGCCTGGGGTAAGGTTTTAAACGGCGGCCAGACCTGCGTGGCGCCCGATTACTTATTGATTGCCGAATCGAAGCTGGACGACTTTTTACAACAGAGCAAAAATATCATACAGGAATTCTACGGCGAGAATCCCATGGCCCGTCGTCAGAGCCCGGACTATTGTCGCATAGTAAACGGTCGTCATTATGTGCGACTGCGTCAGTTGCTGGAAGATAGCGTCAAGAACGGTGCGGAAGTCGTACTGGGCGGCGACCACGCTGACGATGAAAACTATATTGAGCCCACTTACCTGGCCAACGTGGATGTGGATTCCGCCATCATGCAGGAAGAAATCTTCGGACCCATTCTACCCATTCTCACCTATCGCTCCCTCGGTGAAGCGATTGAGTTCATCAATGCCCGTGAGAAGCCGCTGGCTCTGTATGTGTTCAGCAATAACCACGAAAACACCGAACAGATATTGAATCGCACTTCGTCCGGCGGAGCGGTGGTTAACGACGTGA
>JAGRMX010000690.1 GCA_020441025.1 Leptospiraceae bacterium | reverse complement strand
TAGATTGTAATCAACGAACACAGCGTCGGTTCCAGCGAGAGTTTTTCGGTCGCACGATTCATGCGCAGTGATATGCGCAGCAGACCCGGCTTGCGCGCGTAGAAATAACGCAGGGGAGCAATAACCCGCCCATACAATCTGCGGGACATATAGAACGCCAGGCGCAGGAATAAGCCGCCGGGGCGGTCAACGGGATTCAATAACGGTTCGGAGCGATTGGCTTGCATTCGATCACCTCTAATTTTTTATACGGGCGGTGGCTCATATCCGCTGGAGACTCCGAAAGAAAACGTACAGGCAGGGCCGCACATCGATCAAACGAGAACTTCGGAATAATTACCGCCTGAACAGTAGTCGATCGGGCGGTGCGCTTTGTGACCGGAGTGCGGACTTATTTTGATTTATTGCCCGCTCGTTCCTGTATAACCGGCCGGGTTCGGTAAGTGTCGTCTGCGATTAAACGCCTGTTCAGGACATCCAGACGGTCAGCAGGGAGAGATCGTCAGTTTGGTGATAGCCGGCCCGAAAATCCGACCAGAGGCGTTCCATTTCAGCGCTGACCGTCTCGGGCCGGGCGGTGCGCTTCAGAGCTTTGACCACCGAGTCGGTACCCAATTCGGAACGATCGTGCGTACGCGCTTCGACCAGGCCATCCGAGCAGGTAAACAGAACATCGCCCGATTGCAGGCGATAGGTCCGACAGGTGGGTTCGAGTTCCGGATTGATACCATAAAAGGAAAGCATGCCGTAATGATCCGTATTATGCTCTCCCAGG
>JAGRMX010000068.1 GCA_020441025.1 Leptospiraceae bacterium | reverse complement strand
CCATGCCCGGAAACAATGCCTCGCGTACCTGTTCCACTCCAATGGGCTGCCGACGTTGATCTTCATCCAGCATTTCTTTCAGGCGCTGCAGGGTGGATTCAATCGCGCCGTTTTTCGGCTCCACCGATTCACGCAACAGATGGATGGATTCCTCATCCAGATGCAGGTGCAGACTTCCGGCGATGTTACGAATGGCATCTATGATCTGATTGGCGTACAGATCGCGGGTGATGAAGTGCAGCAATTGATCGTGGAAAATCGCGGTCATCTTTTTGGTGGGCTGCCCGTCGTATTGAATGACCAGCAACGTCCGATCGGGCATACTGCGTGCTTCGTGTAAAAAAGAGTTATAAATCGATTTAGACGCCAGGATATTTCGAAATAACTCTTCCCCCTGGCGCACAATCAACAATCGATAAGGTGAAAACAACGGAATATTGAAGATTTCCTGTTGCAGCCGGGATTCATCGCCTCCCTCGCCGGAAAAGACCACCGTTTCGAATGGTCCGATGTCTTTGTGCAGGCGATGTCGAATGCGTTCCAGCAGAGCCTCCAGGACACCCGTATCGCTGCCGGATATCAGTATTACGTCGGGTTGGTCCAGATTCATTTTATCCAGGGCCCGGTGAACACTCTGTAATTCTTTAATTTCCTGCATGTGTACCCAATTGCTGTCGGAACTTCGACATTGGCGGATGGAAACGGTGGCCGGTGCTCCTGTTTATGTCTTATCTTCCAGTATCCGGCGGCTGGAGTAATCCGCTTTGATTACTGAATTCCCGGGAATCGAGCGTCCCACCGCTGCCAGGACTGTTTACGCATTCATTCGGGTGATTTATCTGTAAACTCATAATCCGGAGTAGAAATACTGGACGACAGGCTGGTTTCAGAAAATTCTTCAAATTGAACAGTTCCATCCACGGAAAAAGCAGGGATCCGTATGAAAAAAACAGGCGCACAATTAATGGTTGATCTATTACAATCGCACGGGGTCGATCTGGTGTTCGGTTATCCCGGCGGTGCCATTCTTCCATTTTACGACGAGTTATACAAATCCGGTATTCGCCATATTCTGGTGCGACATGAGCAGGGTGCCGTCCATATGGCCGAGGGTTACGCCCGGGTTACGGGCAAGCCCGGTGTGGTCATCGTAACCAGCGGTCCGGGAGCGACCAACACCATCACCGGAATTGCCGACGCCAAAATGGATTCCATTCCTCTGTTCGTCATCAGCGGTCAGGTGGCCACAACGGCCATTGGATCGGACGCGTTTCAGGAAGCGGATATTTTCGGAATTTCCATTCCCATCACAAAATACAACGCGTTGGTAAAATCCGCCGATGATCTGGCGGATAGCTTTGAAGAAGCGTGGACCATATGTACAACCGGGCGTCCCGGACCGGTTCTGCTGGATTTTCCCAAAGATGTTCAGAATCAGGAAACCGATCGCCTGCAGGCGGAAGTCAAGTTGAGTCAACGCTTCGTGACGCGTCCGGAAACCACCGGCGATTTGCAGGGGCTGGCGGAAGCGCTCAATCGTGCCGAGCGTCCGCTTTTAATCGTAGGCGGCGGGGCTGTTATATCTCGGGCCGAGCATGAAGTACAGGCGCTGGCCGAAAAATCCATGAGTGCAGTAGGACTCACTCTGATGGGACTGGGCGCCTTTCCTGGAACACATATTCTGTCTCAGGGCCTGGTGGGCATGCATGGCACGGCCTATTCCAACAAAGCCATTATGGAATGTGACTTTTTGCTTTCCCTGGGCGCGCGCTTCGATGATCGCGTGGCCGGTCGAGCCGATACCTTCGCCCGCAATGCCGTGCGCGCGCACATTGATGTGGATCCCACCGAGTTCAACAAACGCGTTCAGGTGGATCACATTGTACACGGCGATTTGAAAGACGTATTACAAAAGCTGTTGCCCTATATCGAAAAAAAGGATCGATCACCCTGGATCAATCGTCTGGAAGAGTATAAGCAGCGCTACCCGCTGGCGTATGAAGAAAGCCAGGAAGTGATTAAGCCGCAACGTGTTCTGGAACGATTGTATCAAATGACCGAGGGGCGCGCTATCATCGCTACCGATGTCGGGCAGCATCAAATGTGGGCGGCGCAATACTATCATCTGGATCGCCCCAATCGCTGGTTGACTTCCGGCGGATTGGGTACCATGGGCTACGGATTGCCGGCGGCCATCGGCGCACAATTTGCGGAACCGGAAGACATGGTGATATGCGTGACCGGTGACGGATCGTACCAGATGTGTATTCAGGAACTGGCGACCATTCGACAGTATAATCTGAATGTTAAGATTCTTCTGTTGAACAACAATTTTCTGGGCATGGTGCGTCAGTGGCAGGAGTTGTTTTTCGAAGAGCGCTTTGCGGAATCCGAATGGCAGTACAATCCCGACTTTGTCAAGCTTGCCGATAGCTATGGCATACCCGGACGTCGCATTGTGAACGCGCATGAAATCGATTCGGCGATTGAGTTTTTAGTACAGCAAGAAGGTCCCTGCCTGCTGGAAGCGGTGATACCGGCCGAAGAAAAAGTTTTTCCTATGGTTCCGGCGGGCAAAGATCAGGCCGACATGGTGTTGTTCGAAGATTTGCAGCGATTGTTGGCTGAAAGGAAATCGGGTAGCTGATTTGATTCGGCTACAACGCTCCGTACGCGCCGCGTCCGAACAAAAGTATACGCGCGTTATTCACAACGGTATGCGCTGGCTGTTTTTTGTTCTGGTTCTACCGGTCCTCGCTTTCAGCGCGACTCCGGAAGTACGAGCCGATGCGGTTGAGCCCGTCCAATCATCCGAATCGAAACTGCTGGAACACATTGCCCGTCGCGCTCCGTTTGATCAATGGTACGGCATCTTTCTGGGAAACTATAACGTTGGCTGGATGCGTTTTCAGGTAGATAAGCGCGATGACGGTAGTTTTTCCGTTCATCGTGAACTCTACCTATCGTTTTATAATTTCAAGCTGAATGAAAGATCGCGGTTTGAAACCGACTCAAATTATCGGTTACTGAATTATACGATCGATCGGCGGTTGGGCGATAACCGCAGCCAGTTGCAATACAATCGCATTGGGCCGGATACTTATATGCGGCGCGTTGTAGATAGCAACCAGGAAGAAAATAATACACAGACTTTCAGCATGGATCGGTTGACATTCTGGTCGTTATTGATCAGCATCCAGGCTCTGGATTGGAGCGCCGGCAACCGCTACAGCATTCCTATAATAGATCAACGAGCGCAGACATCCAATGCGCGCCTGAGTGCCGGTGAGGTGGAGTTGAACGACTATCTGCCGGAAACAGATATAAAATACAGAGTGGATGTAGGCGGAACGCCGGGCGGCGCCTCCGTCAGCCCGTACTTTTTGATTTCCGACGAAGGCGTTGTGTATCTGTGTCTGGGACAGGACGCGTTGGTGTTGAACTTTTTGCCTGGAACCGAAACCGAAAGCAAAAACCATCGTTACGAACGTAACGCCACGGATACAGAAATCGTCGATACTGTAATGCGCTTTCTGATTGCCGTTCGGGCGCGCGATCGGGCCAACCTGGAGCACCTATCGGACATTCCGGCCATGACGCGCCGATTGAGCAGCCAGAGTGAAAAAACAATCACATCGGAAGATACGCGGAATGCATTATTTGAGGCCGGCGATTTAATCGGTCCTCTGGGCGGTATGATCGAATCGATGGTATACGGTATGTCGAATGTGTATCATCTGGATGGTACGCATGTGCAGGTGGATGTGGTGCAACAGGACCCCGGCTCGGTAAAACCTACCGTACCTCTGTTTTTTTTGCTGGAACGGCAGGGAGCGGAGTGGAAAATAATCTGGTGGGATGGATTGCGAACTGCAATTTCCCGCTGATGGAACGCCCGGCATGAGAGCATTCCCCTTCATTTACGCACTGTTAATTATAAGTATCTGGGGACTATCATGTGCTTCCGGACCTTCCCGCAGCTACTCGTTGAATGATAATTGGTGGATTGCCGCGCGTGGCGCCGGTTGTCATCCCTCCACGGCAGTTCCTTCGCGAGAAGGGGAAATCATAAATATGCATCCGGCTCGTTTAAAAAACGTGTTTCCAGGGTGTATAGATTCCTATCATGGTGATACCGGTTTGTTGCATCTTGATTGTACCGCCACGCAACTGGAAACCAGTTTTGTTTATTCCGGCGATGTGGTCGCCTGTGAGCATTTTATGAAATGGTACAATGAAAATTACGGTAATGAAGACTATCAGAAAAACAAACCGTGATTTCTTTCCGCTCTTAATCCCGGCATAATCTACTGAATCTGGTCCGAGCGTGACGGGACGTGCTTGCTATTCAATCTGAAAAGAGATATCCGGCGGTTAAATCGACAACCACTCGGCCATCGGTCAGCGCGGTCTGTCTCCAGGCGGCATCCGGCGGACAAAAACAATCGCGCAGCGCGATTTTTGTGGGATCCAGAACGTCGGCCGCTCTGCCGTGATGATGGGCTCGATTCTCATTGCGCAGGGCATGCAAAAGTTTGCGGCCCGAAACGGTGCCGAATTCCTGAGTTACAAAATCTAAGTGTGCTTTGCGATGCAGCGCGGTAGGTATGCCTTCCTCGAGCCCGCCCCGCACGCGGTATACAATCGTGTGATCCGGATCAAGCGTATCCACTCGACGAGGATACTCTCTTTCCAGCATTTGATGATACGCGCCACCGTGATTCAGTTCCAGAATCAACCAATCTTTACCGGGTTCTCCTACGCCCGTATGCACATCGATAACGCAAATATGCCTGGCTTTTTTTAGCTTTTTGCGGGCCCATTTTAAGAAGCGCCGCGGTCCGGTTTGCATTTCATGGCCTCCGAAGAACAGGCCGGAAGGATACTCAAACTGGCCCTCCGCCCCCGCCTGTTTCAAATATTCGAATCCATGTCGAATAACGCGACCCAACAATCGCAATGTAAAAAAATCAAAGCGTGGCGGTGAAGAAGGATTCAATAATGGATGCAGGCGATGATAACCGTCGTGCGCTCCCCGGCGATGGTGATCGTGCTGTATGAAATTGCGATTTAAATCCACGTTTCGCTCGTTGGCGCGTCGCAAATAGGCCATTCCATAGGGGTTCAAACAATGCACCAACACCATAGCCCCATCCGGCGGTATATTGACCGGATGGCGGAGTAAATGAATCTGGATGGCCGAACCGGCGAAGCCTTCCACGCCGTGAATCCCCGAGGTGTGTAATAGTATTCGGCGGGCCTTTTTATTTCCCAGCCAGGCGATATCGATGGCCAGCTTTTCCCCGAGTGGTCCGCGCAGGCCCCAGAATAATTTTGTAAGCTTTGCGCCGGCGTCGCGAGCTGCACGGCGAAAACGTTTACGCGCCGTGCGAAAATCGGGGGAAAAATACTCATCGTATTTCATTCGAATGTCAACTTCAAGCGGTCCGGGAGCCGCAGACCGCTAATTGTGGAAAGCACAAAATCTGAATCAGCCTTTTCGGAGCGTGCTCGGCGTCAACCAGACTGGAAAACAGCCTTCTAATCGTAAAAAACGATTTACGGCCCGGAGCGATCCGGCTTTAAAAGTCCATGCGCAGACTTCGAGCCTATGTTTTTACAATTATCACCCTGGCAATGTCCGGCCTTTTGCTTTCTACATGTGCTTTGCGGCAGGCCCGTGAAAATCTGAAGAATTGCGAGTTTAATCTGATCGGATTTGAAGTGGCCGATTACAGTTTTTCGGCAGTAGATCTGCGATTCTTCGTAGAAATCAAAAATCCCAATACCTCGGAAGTGGTACTGGATCGGCTGAATTTTGAAATATTCTCCGAAGCGGATCGACTGGCCGAGGGTCAGCATACGAAGAAGGTTGAAATAGCTCCAAACGATAGCGACATCGTAACCATCGAAGTCAGTTCGACGCCGTCCGCGCTGGGAACGGGATTGATGCGCGCTCTGTTGAATAACGGCAGCGCTCAGTTTACGGTTAAGGGCACAGCTTATATCGATACGATCGTAGGGGAGCTACCGGTGCCGTTTGAATCCGAATACAATGCCGGACCACATTCACCGGCTAAATCCGATAAGTAATTCGAACCCGGTGTAAAAATGTCCGTTGCTCTGCGGACATCCAATTCAACCATCATTGCCGATGGCTTCGGTCGGACAGGCCTGCATGGCCATTGCCGCCGCCTCTTCTTCTTCCTGATTCGCGGGCTGGCGATGAAAGTAAACATGCTCTTCGTCGTCCGCATACTTTAAAAGCATGGGCGCTTCATCCATGCAGGCATGACAGGGGACGCAGGTTTCATCAACATACCATTTTCCCGGTGTGTTCTCAGATTGCTTTGCGTTCGGATCGGCCATGGTGTAAGCTCATCGGGCCACCGTTCTCGTCAACATTTTACACAAAATGTCGCAAACCTTATTTGTTTACATCTGATCACCATTGCTTTGCGCTTTTTTGACGTACCCGCCGATTGCTGACGCCAATTTTGAATTATTATTCTGCTGTCGGACGGGAATGAATTGTCAAAGCGTCTATTTATGCCGGGCTGGATAGACAAAACCAGAGTATTGCATAATGCGCATATACTTTCGGTTTTTCTGAACTATGTTCAGGTCGGAGATTTTGTGATGCGCTCCAGGTTTTTTAGTTTTGTATTTATAATCGTTCTGACATTGGCCACGGGTGCGTGCGGCCACAACAATTCGGATACCGATGATCTGATGACGTTATTGCTATTGTGGCAACTCACTCAGAACACCTCCATTACACCCTGTACGAATGCCAGCGTAAATGTGAATGGAAACGCAATGACCGCAAATACTATCGATATCGACGCTCCGCGCTTAAAACAGGATCTGTATGTGCCCGGCGAAATTTTAGTTCAATTCAAGCCTGGTGTATCATCGCAGACAACCACCAGTATACTCAATGTTCATGGTTTGCGTACAATCCGAAATCTGTCCGCGGTACCGCAGGTGTACTCAAATCTACGGCTGGTACAGGCCGATGTGACGCAAAGCATGGAGGCGGTAGCCCTGGCAGTTGCGCAACATCCGGATGTGGAATTTGCCCAGCCTAATTATATTTATCATGCCACGGAAACAATTCCATCCGATAGCAGCTTCGGAGAACTATGGGGGCTGCGCAACACCGGACAAAGCGTGAACGGCAGTACGGGAACATTCGATGTGGATATAGACGCTCCGGAAGCGTGGGATCTGGTTTCGGATTGTAGCGGAGTCGTGGTGGCCGTGCTGGATACGGGCATCAATTATAATCATCAAGATCTGGCCGGAAATATGTGGCGGGGAACCGCATTACACGGCTACGACTTCATAGACAACGATTCGAATCCCATGGATTTAAATGGGCATGGGACGCATGTGGCCGGTACCATCGGCGCCTCCGGAAATAACGGCGTGGGCGTTACCGGAGTTTGCTGGAATACGCAATTGATGGCCGTACGTGTTTTAAACGATGTCGGCTCCGGAACTTCGGCCGCTATCGCGTCCGGTATTAATTATGCGGTCAGCAATGGAGCGCATATCATTAACGCCAGTCTGAGTACGACGGTGAATGATCCCGCTGTCGCTGCCGCGGTAAACAACGCCGAGAGCAATGGCGTGATTCTGGTGGCCGCTGCCGGAAACAACGGCAGCAACAATGATGGGACGCCGAACTATCCGGCGTCGTACACGAACAGCAACATCATATCGGTAGCGGCTGTGGACCAGAGCGGCAATCTGGCCGGCTTTTCCAATTATGGCGCTACCTCCGTGGATGTGGGCGCACCGGGTGTAAATATTAAGAGCTGTTGGCCCGGTGAAACACGAGTACTTAACAATAATTTCTCGAATTGGACGAAGGGATCATCCTGGGGTAACAGCAATTATACGTACAGCTCAACTTCGTATTATATGTTGACCAATCCCATTAACTGGTACGGCAGCTCGTATGGTAATAACGTTTTATCGAATGCGTACGGTCAGTACAATCTATCCGGAGCAGACGCCGTTTCGGTGGACTTTTATGCCGATCTGGGACTTGCCAGCGGTGACAGTTTGATATTGGCTTATAATCCGTTGGGTGGGTCGCTCAGTAACGGTCTGACATCGTATACAAACATCACAACGAGCGGCGCGCTGGGTTACAGTGGATCCGTGAGTTTGACATCCGGATGCGCCGGTCGTTCCGGTTGTAGCATCGGTTTTCAGTTTTCCACAAACGCATCCGGAACCGTCGCACCCAATCCCGGAACACAGGCCAGTGGTGCCGGTATCACCGGCTTCAATGTGCATAAACTACAGTTGAATAGTACCGCCTGCCATACCATTAACGGTACGTCGATGGCGGCGCCGCATGTGGCCGGCGTAGCGGCGTTGCTTAAAGCGCGCAATCCGGGAGCGACCCATGCGACTATTATCAGCGCCATCTATAACGGAGGTGTTTCACTGGCCGCTCTTTCCGGCATTACTTCGCAGGGAAAAATTGTCAATGCGCGCGGAGCTATCAACCAATTGTAGTGCTGTATTGTCGGAACTTCGACATTCTAAAGCATGGCGATTGACCACACGTCTGATTGTGAGAATTTGGTAAGATTCATTGCGGTTATGGTGTAAAAAAGCATCATAATATATCTGACTCAACTTCTCATCAATTATGGATGCTTCCATTGCACAGTGGTCCTTCTGGATCGATCGGGGCGGTACGTTTACGGATGTGATCGGCGTACATCCCGACGGCCGATTGGAATCATTGAAATTACTGTCGGAACTTCGCGGAGGCTATGCGGACGCCGCCCTGGAAGGCATCCGACGATTTCTGGGTATTGCTTCAGATGAGCCCATACCTGCCGGGCAGATACGGGAAGTCCGAATGGGTACAACCGTGGGCACCAATGCTCTGCTGGAAAAGACAGGGGAACCCACCGCCCTGGCTATCACCGCCGGCCTGGAGGATATTCTCGAAATCGGCTATCAGAATCGACCGGACTTATTCACCCTGCATATTCAAAAGCCGGAGAGTCTGTATGCCGCCGTCATTCCGATTGTCGAACGAGTGGATGCGCAGGGAAGGGTGTTACAACCCATCGATCCACAGCAGATCAAAAACCAGCTCGATGAAATTTATCAACGCGGTATTCGCAGTCTGGCGATTGTGCTCATGCATTCGTATATACATGCGGGGCACGAGAAAAAAATTGCTCGCATCGCCCGCGACATCGGCTTTACCCAGGTTTCTGTTTCTCATGAGGTCAGCCCCGCCATTCGCATCATACGACGAGGCGATACGACGGTGGTGGATGCGTATCTATCGCCCGTCTTGCGGCGCTATCTGCATCAACTTCGCCGCGATCTACAGGGCGTGCCATTGTATTTCATGCAATCGCATGGGGGCCTGACCGGCGCGGAGGCATTTCGCGGTAGAGACAGTTTGTTATCCGGTCCGGCCGGTGGTGTTGTCGGTGGCGTCGCTATTGGCGCACAAGCCGGTCGCAACCGTTTGCTTGGTTTTGATATGGGCGGCACATCTACCGATGTATGGCATTACAATGGAGAGTTGGAGCGCGCATTCGAATGCGAAATCGCCGGAGTTCGCCTGCAAACTCCCATGCTTGATATTCATACCGTCGCCGCGGGTGGCGGTTCGATTTTATCGTATGATGATAAGCGTTTACAGGTCGGTCCGCGCTCGGCCGGGGCCGATCCGGGACCGGTGTGTTACGGTCGCGGTGGTCCGTTAAGTTTGACGGACGCCAACGTTCTGCTGGGTCGTATTCAACCCGATTTTTTTCCCGCTCTATTTGGCGCCGATGGTCGGCAAACGTTGGATGCGGATGCGGTACGCTATCACTTTGAACGGCGCGCGTCGGAGATTAAAGCCGATAGCGGAGTCGATCGCGGTATGTACGAAATCGCGCGCGGATATTTTGACATTGCCATTACGCATATGGCCGGTGCGGTTAAAAAAATCTCCGTGGAACGCGGATACAATCCGGAGGAGTATACACTCTGCTGTTTTGGGGGCGCCGGAGGACAGCACGCCTGCGCGTTGGCGGATCGGCTGGGTATTCGTGAAATACTGGTTCATCCATTGGCCGGCGTGCTTTCGGCTTACGGAATCGGACTTGCGGATTGGCGTTGCTTAAAAGAAACTTATATCGGCCTGCCCATATTTGAATGCAGCCTGGAAGATTTAGTCTTCGCCATTGACGGATTAAAAAACGAAGGTCGGCAGTGGCTGCATGAACAGGGTATTGCCGAATCATTGAATACGCGGCACAGCGTTCGGTACGTTACCCGGGTGCATATGAAGTACGCGGGCAGCGATACGATTCTGGATGTAGCCTGGAATGAAATACCGGCCATGGTTTCCGAATTTGAATCGCATCATCGGCGTCTGTTCGGATTCGATCGTCCCGAGAATCCCATTATCCTCGCAAAGCTGGTGGTCGAAACCATCGGCACAATCGCCATCAACGAAATTCTCGAATCAACGACAGAATCAATGTCCACATCGGATACGAATGCGGGACAGATCGATACCGATCCGCCAGAACCTGCGCGTTATGTGCAAATGTACATCGACGCTCCCGCTATGGTCCCGTTATTTACGGTCGCTTCGATTCAAGACGGTAGAACGATTCAGGGGCCGGCGGTTGTTAGCGCGCCCAACGATACGCTGGTAATTGATCCAGGCTGGCAGGCCGTTCGGGAAGCGAATGCGTGTATTCGACTGACTAAAGTGGCAATTGATAGCGCGACCATTGATAATCCAAATTTTGAAAAGCAGCCGACCGATAGCCCCCTCAACAAAATCTCAACTGTCGATTCTGAGAATTATGCTAACCAGGTTACGCTTAATCGAACCGACAAAAATCCGGCAGACATAGCCCGGGTTAATGAAGCGTACAGAAATAATCGCACACATGACGATCGCACGCGGTTCGATCCGGTTCGTCTCGAAATCTTTCATCATTTGTTTCGTTCTATTGCGGGTGAAATGGGCGCCGTATTACGGCAAACCGGTATGTCGGTGAATATTAAGGAACGACTTGATTTTTCCTGTGCTTTGTTCGATGAGCGGGGTCGTATGATCGCCAACGCACCTCACATTCCCG
>JAGRMX010000689.1 GCA_020441025.1 Leptospiraceae bacterium | reverse complement strand
TCATACAGAATTCTCGCGAGCGAATGACACCGTAACGCGGACGAATCTCGTCGCGAAACTTGGTATGAATTTGATAGACATTAAGAGGCAAATCGCGATAAGAATGAATCAATCCGGCGACCAATTCACTGAAGGATTCCTCATGAGTGGGACCCAGCACGTTCCATACGTCATGACGATCCTGGACTCGAAACATGGCCCGCCCCATACTCTCCCAGCGTTGTGAGCGTTCCCAGAGTTCCGCGGGAGTTAAGATGGGCAGTTGCATTTCAAGGGCGCCGGCGGCGTTCATTTCTTCGCGAATGACCTGCTCTACTTTGCGGAAGGAACGCAGGCCGGCCGGCAATAGATGATAGAGACCCGCTCCCAGTTTGCGGATCAATCCCGCTCGCAGCATTAAGTTGTGAGAAACCGCTACCGCATCGGCCGGAGCTTCCCGGAGAGTGGCGATTATGAATTGAGTTGCGCGCATGAGTTTCCCGTACGGTAGTTGGATGAATCGCTTTCGACCGAGCGTAATGGCGATTCATCCGGACAGATTACTGATGCCAGTCCCTCACGCGTACCTGTCCGGAAAATCAAATTTTCTCCAGGCCGCGTGCGTCCATGCTCGCAAACATGTGTTTTTTACCGATTCAATCGCTCCCTGGACAGCATAATTTCTGTTCAAAGGGTAAACAGATAAACAGAACGACGCAGAGAAAGCGACCGTACACTTCACATGCCCATGACCCAGATCAGGTCGCGGTACATAATCCAGAGGCCGAAAAGCAACAGTA
>JAGRMX010000688.1 GCA_020441025.1 Leptospiraceae bacterium | reverse complement strand
CCCATGAGCTGACGGCTGTGATCCTGATTCAGCACTTCATATGCTTCACGCCATAAATCATCCAGTCGTACGGCATAGTCCAGGAACGTTACGCCCTGGGGAGTCAGGCGCAATGAACGGGCACCGCGTTCGAATAACCTGGCATCCAGTTCGCGTTCCAGCATACTGATCTGTCGCGACAGGGCCGGCTGGGTCAATCCCAGATTGCCCGCCGCACGTACATACGAGCCGGCCCGATGGATTTCCAGAAAATAGCGAATCTGTCGAAATTCCATGAGAGCGATAATACTCTGAACCGGGCGCCCGCGCCCCTTTTTACTTCTATAACTATTTGTTATACAAATAATAACAACAACTTATTTGCATTATAGCAGAAAATCGCGTATATACAATAACGGGCGAGATGAAGACTCATATTATTGAGCCGAATTCTGAGTACGCCGCCCGGTGTAGCGACAGGAGCGCAGTATGAGTTCAAAACCACGCACTATGTATGATAAGATCTGGGACGCTCATCTGGTGTATGATAACCCGGAAGGCTCCGCCTTGATTTATATTGATCGTCATCTGGTTCATGAAGTGACCTCACCTCAGGCCTTCGAGGGATTGCGTCTGAACAATCGCAAAGTTCGGCGTCCGGATCTGACCTTCGCCACTATGGACCATAACGTATCCACGCGGTCTCGCGATTGGGGCGCGGCAGGCGAAATTTCCCGCAAACAAATGGAAACGCTGAATGACAACTGTAAGGAATTCGGAATCCGCTTATTCGATTTAAATCATCCGGACAACGGC
>JAGRMX010000687.1 GCA_020441025.1 Leptospiraceae bacterium | reverse complement strand
CTGGCTTCGATGCGGATTTTTTGTTCCTTACCGGAGGCCATGTCTTTGGCGGACACGCTCAGAATACCGTTGGCGTCGATATCGAAGGTAACTTCGATTTTAGGAATACCGCGCGGCGCCGGGGGAATACCGTCCAGAATAAAACGACCCAGGGTGCGGTTGTCCCGGGCAAACTCGCGCTCACCCTGAAGAACGTGCACTTCTACCGAAGGTTGATTGTCCGCGGCAGTGGTAAACACTTCGCTCTTGCGGGTGGGAATGGTGGTATTGCGTTCGATCAGGCGGGTAAAAACGCCACCCATGGTTTCGATACCCAGGGACAGCGGGGTAACGTCCAGCAGCAGCACATCCTTCACCTCTCCGGCCAACACCCCGCCCTGAATGGCGGCGCCGACGGCAACCACCTCATCGGGATTGATGCCCTTGTGCGGCTCCCGGCCGAAGGCTTCCTTCACCAATTGCTGAATACGGGGGATGCGGGTGGAACCACCGACCAGAATCACCTCGTCGATTTCATTGGTTTTCAACCCGGCATCGCTGAGGGCCTTCTCGCAGGGGGTCAGAGTTTGCTGAACCAGATCCTCAATCAACTGCTCGAATTTGGAGCGGGTGAGGGTCAACTGCAGGTGTTTGGGGCCGTTGGCATCCGCGGTGATAAAGGGCAGATTGATATCGGTTTGCAGGGTGCTGCTCAGCTCAATCTTGGCTTTTTCGGCGGCCTCGCGCAAACGCTGCAGGGCCATGGGGTCCTTGCGCAGATCGATGCCGTGCTCTTTCTGGAATTCGCTGGCCACGTGGTTAACCACCCGCTGGTCGA
>JAGRMX010000686.1 GCA_020441025.1 Leptospiraceae bacterium | reverse complement strand
ATTTCAACGCCCGAAAAGCCAGATTGCCGTGACCGATTTCGCGTCGGCCCGGTCCCATCATACGCTTCACCTCGCCCACGGAAAAGGGCGGGAAATTGTAATGCAGCATGAAGTTGCGCGTACTCTGACCGGCCAGGGTTTCATAACGCTGGTTATCCATTTTGGTGCCCAGCGTCACCACGCCCAGCGATTGAGTCTGTCCGCGGGTAAACACCGCCGAGCCATGCGCTCCGGGCAGCACGTCAATTTCGCAACTGATGTCGCGAATTTCCGCCGGGGCGCGTCCGTCGGCACGCTTATTTTCTTCAAAAATCAGGGCCCGCACGACTTCGTATTCGAGTTCGTGCAGATAGGACTTAATATCCCGGACCAGTTGATCCAGGTCTTCACGTTCGGCGTGTTTGGTCTTAAAGTGTTCGATAGTTTCATCGTTCACGGCTTTGATCTGATTGCCGCGTTCCATTTTGTCGGGACTTTTATTGGCGGCCCGCAGCTTTTCCAGCGCGAACGTTCGCACTTCCGCCATCACTTCCTTATCCGGCAATCGCAGAGCCACTTCACGTTTTACGACCGCCGCTTCATTTGCCAGCTCCGCCTGCATATCCAGTTTATCCTGAATCTGTTTATGCGCGAATTCCAGCGCCGCCAGCATTTCGTCGTTGGTATATTCCTGGGCGCCGCCTTCAATCATGGTGATGGCGTTCCGCGAACCGGCCACCAGCAAATCGAGATCACTTTTTTCACGCTCGGCCACGCCCGGATCGACGACATACTCGCCGTCCACACGACCGATCAACACACCGGCGATGGGTCCGTCGAACGGTATATCTGAAATCATCA
>JAGRMX010000685.1 GCA_020441025.1 Leptospiraceae bacterium | reverse complement strand
ATTCGTTCGGAATTCAGCTCTGAATAACGAAATCATATGTCCGCAATGCACTGGAATGAGAATACGCAGTCTGTAGCACCCGGCGTTTGTCTGTTACCGGTCGTGCACGGTTCGGCGGAGTACGCCGTTATAGTCCGACATCTTTTTCTGGAGCAGCCTCCCGGCCTGGTCATGCTTGAACTGCCCGAAGTGGCCGCCGATGAGTTTCGACTGGCCATCGCGCATGCCGACCATATTCCCGTACTGGCTCTGCAACAACACGCTTCGGATCGTCCGGAGTATTTGATCCTGGAACCGCTGGAACCGTTAATTGAAGCGGCACGTTCGGCGTTTGAAATGGAAATCAACTTTCATTGCGTGGATGACTACGGCTCGTTTTCCGGTGATTGGGTGCACGATTTTCTCCCGGATACATACGCTCTCTGGCATATGAGTGCAAATGATTATTACGCGGCGGTTTTAAAACAGTTTCATTCGTCCACCGGTGAGACGCATGATGCCGACGGGGTTGCCCGATCGGCTCAATCCGCGCAGGCGGATGAGATTAAGCGAACATTTATACAATCAATCGAATCGGAAGCGATCACGGACGATCAGACCCGGCGTGTGAAAACTATCGATCAACGGCGCGAGTTGTTTATGAGTGATCGTATACGTAATTTACTTCGGATTTACGGTCAGCAATATGATGAACACCGCCCCGCGCTGATCGTATGTGGAATGAGGCATGCGTCGAATTTGAAACAACTGATAGTGCTTTCAGAAGATGAATTTCAATCCCGCAAGGCGGCAGCGGGCGTTGAAACCGACCCTCTGTTTGATGCGGAGGCTGAGCCGCTGGAAATCGTACTCAATCGA
>JAGRMX010000684.1 GCA_020441025.1 Leptospiraceae bacterium | reverse complement strand
GCGCAGCTAAACTGTGATTTTGCGTACTCTAACGCTGGCCAACCCTTGCGTTTACTCTCGCGAACTGCCGATCACGCGCGTACGCGAGAGTTTACGATTGTATACGAGGGAACCGATGCGGCCGGTCTGGAGTCCGAGGCCGGCGGGAACATTCCCGCAGTGCGATTCAGCGGTTGGGCTCCGGGCGCCCGGCGCGGAGATGTGCTGGTGCAAGCGGATAAAGTAGTAGGTCTGGTGCTATCATTTTCAGAAGAACATAAAGAGGGCCTGGCCGTACCGGTACCGTTATTACGCACGTTTATCAGCGCAGCGTATAAAGGCGAGCAGGTGGCTCCGCCGCTGAGCGTCATTGATTTTCAACGTGAACGGAATCAGACCGACCATTCGGTGCTGATGCATTGCGGCTTTGAATTCCAGGTGCTGAAAAATGAAACCGGGCGACGTTATTATGGTCTGGCGCCGGGTACCCATGCGGTGCTGGTCAGCAAAGTACTGCCCTGGATGCATAATCACACCGCCCTGAAAGACGGCGATGTGATTGTAGCCATTCAACAGGATTCCGTGGATAAACAGGCGCGTCTGCTACAGGAAGGCGCGCTGATCAAAGATGATGTCATGGGCATGCAACCACTGGATGCGGCACTGACAACCCGCGCCGGTGCTCCGCTCCCGGAAGGAACGCGATTCAAACTCACGGTAGTACGCAATCGTCGTAAGGAAGTCATCGATTACCGTATCGCTCCCTTTTCCTACTCTCATCTGGCAGTTCCGCAATCGTTTGATCGACCGGCGTATATGATTGTGGGCGGGTTGGTGCTGGTGGAGTTGAGTGAGCGATATCTAAATGAATTGGAGCATCCGCCGGCC
>JAGRMX010000683.1 GCA_020441025.1 Leptospiraceae bacterium | reverse complement strand
GAGCCGGGGGGCGTCAGCAACCTGGCGCCGAATTGACTCTGATCCTGCGGAGGAACGAATTCGTTGCGTAGAATTGTGGTTAAGAGCAACGACCCGATGAATATAAACGTGGCCCCCAGCATGACCACCGGACGATGCGCAAGTGCCAGACGCAGTAACATAACATACAGTGAAGTTAATGCGTCCGTAGCGGCGCGCACCACACGAATAATGCGCGGTGTACGTTCTTCCCGCCGCAGCAACAACGATGCGCGCATAGGGGTGAGTGTGACCGCATCCACCAGGGAGAGTGCGACGGCGGCCGTAATGGTGATGCCGAACTCGAAGAAGAAGCGGCCGATGACGCCTTCCATAAACGCTACCGGCAGGAAGATGGCCACCACCGCCGTGGATGCGGCCAGTGCGGCGAAGAAAATTTCACGGGTGCCGTCCCGGGCCGCCGCAATACGGTCTTTGCCCTTGTCGAAGTGCCGGACAATGTTTTCCAGCACCATGATATTATCATCCACCACTATGCCGATGGCCAACGAAAGTCCCAGCAGGGTAAACAGATTCAGAGTGAAATCCAGAAAATAAAGAATCAAAAAAGTGCCGATGATGGATGTCGGAATAGAAAGAATGACGTTTAACGTGGAGTGAAAGTTACCCAGGAAGAACCAGCACACCAGCGCGGTCAATATTGCCGATAGCAGCAACGTGAATTGAGTTTCGTCGACGGCTTCTTTAACGAATCGGGTGGAATCGAAATTCACCTGCAGGGTGATTCCTTCCGGCAATTCTTTTTGAATGGCATCCACACCGGCGATCACTCGATCGCCCACGGCCACCGTATTGGCACCGATCTGTTTGCGAATGCCGATACTGATGC
>JAGRMX010000682.1 GCA_020441025.1 Leptospiraceae bacterium | reverse complement strand
CCATGCAAAACTCTGAAATGATGGAAAAACGCAAACGGCTATGGCGGCTTATGGATCGAGAGCAGAATATTGATATCGATTCACTGACCAAGGCGTTCGCACATCATCTGGAGTATACCATCTGTAAGTACCGCGAAAACATTCAGGGTGCCGATATTTTCCGGGCCCTGGCTTATACGGTGCGCGACTTTCTGATCGATCGCTGGAATGAAACCCAGAACTCCATTCGCACGGCTAAATCACGGCGCGTGTACTATGTTTCCATGGAGTTTTTGATGGGTCGTTTGCTGAACACCAACCTGGTGAACCTGGGCGTGCAGGATATGGTGCGGCAAAATCTGAAAGAATTCGGCTACGTGCTGGAAGAGGTCAGTGAGTACGAACCGGATGCCGGGCTCGGGAACGGGGGCCTCGGTCGTCTGGCGGCCTGTTTTCTGGATAGCGTTACCACCATGAACATGCCCGTATCAGGTTCCAGCATACGCTATGAGTTCGGCATTTTCAATCAGAACATTATCGACGGTTATCAGAAAGAAGCGCCGGATAACTGGCTCACGCATGGTAATCCCTGGGAGATTCGGCGCGATGACATTATGCATCCGGTCAGCTATTATGGCTATACCGAACAATATGTGGATGCCCGTGGCAACGTGCGTTCCCGCTGGGAGCCGGGCGAAACCATCATGGCCATGGCTTATGATATTCTCATTCCCGGTTTCGATACGCGCATGGTCAACAACCTGCGACTGTGGGCCTCGCGCGCCAGTGATGAGTTTAATTTTGATTATTTCAATCACGGTGATTATTTGCGGGCGGTAGAAGACAAGCAACGCAGTGAATCCATTTCCAAGTTATTGTACCCGAACGAAAACATCGTGCAGGGCAAGGAACTGCGACTCAAGCAGGAGTATTTGCT
>JAGRMX010000681.1 GCA_020441025.1 Leptospiraceae bacterium | reverse complement strand
ACAGGGACACGACCGTTTCGAAACGCAACCGGGTTCCGATACGCCGCACAAAATTCTGTATACCATCATCGAGTTTTATTTCGGCTCCACCGGTTTGCAGAATGGCCAGCACCAGCGAACTGAATTCGTGACCGCCGGGAATGCCGCTGAATACCACGCCGGTATGCCGCTCTTCCGTCGCTAAAGTAAAAGATAGCGGACCACGCAGAGCGTCGCCGCCTTTGCGTTCGCGAACGATGATCTTTTCATTCAGTTCGGCTACCGCATTCAGCATTTGCAGCAATTCCGCTTTATGCGCATGCTCTCCCGGTTCATATTCCATAAAAACCGGATTGTGTATCTTTTTAAAATAGTCTCGCAATTGATTCTTGATAGCTTCATCCAACATAGTTGCACCTTCCGCAATTGTATTAAATTATTATAAATAATTTCGTTAAAAAAATACAGGCCCGGGCATCCGGGCCTGTGATCGTTAAAAGTCGTTCCAATCGATTTAGATTTTACCTACCAGATCGAGTCCGGGCTTCAGAGTTTGCTCGCCCGGCTTCCATTTGGCCGGACAAACCTCACCATCGTGTGTGGCTACATATTGAGCAGCGGTAATCTTACGAACCAATTCCTCCGCCGAGCGACCGATGCTGTTGTCGTGTACTTCGGCCACTTTGATCACACCTTCGGGGTCAACCACGAACGTACCGCGCAATGCCAGACCCTCTTCTTCAATCATCACATCGAAGCCGCGAGCCAGCACACCGGCCGGATCTCCGAGCATGGGAAATTCAAGGCGTCGAATCGTATCGCTGGTCTCATGCCAGGCCTTGTGTACAAAGTGGGTATCGCAGGAAACGCTGTAGATTTCCACATTGGCCGCACGCAATTGCGGATAAAAGTCCGCCAGGTCACCCAGTTCGGTCGGACATACGAAC
>JAGRMX010000680.1 GCA_020441025.1 Leptospiraceae bacterium | reverse complement strand
TCCCGCTGGAATTCAAACCGGAAAACTGGAAACCGTTCACCGATCTGATGCCCGCGGATACGGCCGACGAAGAAGCCGTTGCGGATTATTCGATTGCTCTTTCCATTTTGAAAGAACAGGCCATGCGTCGTCAGGATTGGGACAATCTTTTAAATGTTGCTTTTTACCAACAGGCCACCCGCGACTATTTTCAATCCATGCGCTACGGTATACCGGCACAACGACCGACCTTTGAAAGAATCACCGAAAACATTCAGGCGCGTCTGCCGGCCGGCCAGCATTTCGTTGGATTAGCGGACACGGCCACACAGGCCGCCCGCATTACCATTACATCCCGCGAGCTTACCGGAAGCAAGCTAAGGTACACCGGGCGTAACTTACGCGGAAAGATGCACGCGTTCCTGGACGGACTGCGGGTAGGTGCCGACGTGGGTGAAGCTTATCTGAGCCTTTCCCGTCAATATCGATCGCTCTTCGGCATTGGTTGGACCGATGTTACTTATTTCTGGTTTCCGGGCGTTCACGGCATGGCTCCCATTCGACCGGAGCGCGGCGATTTATTATTTCAGGTTTCCAACCCCGCACAATTCGTTCGTAATCCCATTTTGAAGCTTTCCACCGAATATCCGCCCCGCTTCCAGGTACATTTGGCCGGTGCCGATCAATCCGATCGCACCCGCGGACTGAGCGACGCGGATGCCATTCTGCAACAACAACGCATGTTGAGCATGGAAAAACTTTCCCTGGGGCTCACCGCCGCCGACGGACCGCGCCACATTCTGTTCAGTTTGATCGGGCCGGAAGATTTCAGCGGGCTGGAACGCTTTCTACATGGGCTGGATACCACCGCCGTCAGTCCCTGGTTTTTTTCGGGCAATCAGCTGATCCGTAACCCGGCCAGTGAAATCACGAACTACAATCTACTACTGGCAATAAAAAAAAAAAAATTACAGGGC
>JAGRMX010000067.1 GCA_020441025.1 Leptospiraceae bacterium | reverse complement strand
CCGTTATACTGTGTTCGCAGCTCTATGGTCCGTTTGCGAAATTGCCGGATATTCGGAATCAACACCGTAGCCGATTGTTTTCGCAATACCTGCAATACGTATAACACCTGTAATACGTATAATACCGAACAGGCATCACCTCCGAAGCGTTAAAAACAATCCGGAGGTCGATCGATCAAATGCTAAACAGTCCCAGCAGTTGTTTGATCGGCGCACCCGGGCCGGGCATTTTGCCGTCTGACGGCTCCGGATGCATAATGGTCCAATCGTGTGTTGCGGCGAGTTCGGCAAGCCTTTCTCCCGGATGGACAACGAATCCCCGGGCGGCCAACTGCAACAGGGGTAAATCTTTCGTGCTATCGGTATAAGTGCTACTGCGGGGGATTGGTGCCGGAATGCCGGACTCAATCGAAAGCGCATCCAGCCCGGGCAGCAGACCGACGGCGTGCATGCTGTGGATTTTTTGCCAGGTGCTATTATTGGGACCGGCAGCCGATTGCCAGAATGGCATGCGCGGGGATACGTGAAAGCGAGTGCCGAAAGTTTTATCAAAGCCCAATGCTCGGCCGATCTCTTGCGCGTAAAAGTCGGGACTGGCCGTATTTAAAATAAGCGCGTATCCCGCCGTACGCAGGCGCTCTATCTCCGTGCGCATTTCCGGGTAAATATGCGGCAACACGGATCGCTCTACAAAAGCCCGGCAGATTGCAGCCAGTTCGGCTTCGGAAATTCTCCACAGAATGGTCAGAAAGGACTGTTTCAATCGTAATGGTCCCACCCATCGCATCAAAAAGAACGGCAGTGTAAGCATAAAAGGTATGAGATAATAAAGCCGCCAGGGGCTGCGGCGGATTAAGAAGTTGGCAAACAGAAAAAAGGTATCGTGCGGCAACAGGGTGCCGTCCAGATCAAAGAAAGCCAGGGGTCGCGTTGCTTGCCTATGTCCGGTTTTTTTACTCATACTCGAGTCTGGCCGATGTAATCCCACATATCCTGAATAGCGCTTTCAAGGGAATGCGCAGTATGCCAGCCCAGAGCCTGCAACTTATCGGAACTGCCATAGCGTACGGTAGTGCCTTCATTGCGCAACAGGTCCGACTTGACCTGTAATTCCAGGCGGCAACCTGCGGCGTCAAAGATCATCTCCAGAATCGAGCGGATGGTCCAGTGTCTTCCGGAGCATACATTATAAACCGCTCCGGCCGCGCCTTTTTCAAGTATTACGCGATAGCCTTCCACCACGTCGCGCACGTCGGTAAAATCCCGGGTGGATTCCAGATCACCCACATCCATACTTTTCTGCCCGGACTGCAACGCCTTGCGAATGCGTTGCATAAATGCCGGCACGGCGAATAGTTCATTTTGTCCGGGGCCGATGTGATTGAAAGGACGCGCAATGATCACATCGATGCCGTCTTTATTATAGTAGAGTGCGAATTTTTCCGCCGCAAGTTTGGAACCGGCATAAGGACTCTCCGGAGCGGTGGACGCGTTTTCGGTCAGCGGCATGGCGCTTGCGGGTTGACTGCCATAAACATCGCTGGAGCTGACCACCAGAAATCGACCCTGCCAACCCGCGTCCCGGGCTATTTCAATCAACTTAATGGTTGCAAGGGTATTGTTCTGTAATACGCTGGCCGGGCTTTTCCAACTGGCGGGAACAAAAGCGGAACCGGCCAGGTGAAAGATGTAATCTATCGGTTGATTGTTCAGCCGATTTTCCAGGAATGATCGAATACGATCGGTATCATTTAAGTCCGTGCACAAAACATCCAGTTGATCGCGAGGCCAATCAATTCCCTGCATGGCCGGCGATTCGTTGCGATCGATGCCCAGTACTCGAAAACCCTGATGCAGTAAGTTACGGCATAGGTACGAGCCGGCAAACCCGTGAATACCTGTAATCAAAGCTGATTTCATATCCATGCGGACGACTAGCGATCAGCGACGGATTGCTGTGCGCTTTCCGAATTGGATTGTTTTCCGGTATCCAGCAAATCTCGCAGAGCGCCTTCCAGGTCGGGAAATTGAAACTTAAAGCCGGATTTTTCCGCTTTGTGGCTGGAAACCCGCGTGCCGTCCAGAATCAGGGTCGCCATTTCTCCCATAAGGGTCCGGATGGCGAACTCGGGAATGTTGGGTAAAAACAACGGTTTATCCAGCAGTCGGGCCAGCACTTCCGTAAGTTCTTTATTGGTTACAGGGTGCGGGCTGACCGCGTTATAAACGCCGCTCCACTTACGATCGGTGAGAGCTTTGATGAACAGACTGCATACATCATCGATGTGAATCCAGCTCATATACTGATCACCGCTTCCAAGGGGCGCGCCCAACATCATTTGTATGGGCTGAATCATCTTCGGCAACGCGCCGCCCAGCATACTGAAAACAATGCCAATACGAAGAATGGTCGTGCGCACACCGAGACTTTCGATTTTGCGGGCGGAGAGTTCCCAGGGTTGGGCGGTCTCCGCCAGAAATCCCGTACCCGGCGGACTTTCTTCGGTTACGAGTTCATCGCCCCGGTTGCCGTAGTAACCGATGGCGGAGGCGGAAATAAATACATCCGGCTTAACTTTTAATTCGGTCAGCTTTTTATAAATGAGTTCATTGCTTCGGGCGCGACTCTGCATAATGTCCTGTTTGCGTTTCGCATTCCAGCGACGATCCGCAATACTGGTGCCGGCCAGATTAATGATAACATTGGCATTAAGAATGGCGTCGGGATTAATAAAATCGCGCGTCGGATCCCAGAAAAAGTGATCGGGTACGTTTTCCAGATTACTCTGGCGACTCAAGATAGTAACACGGTAGCCGGCATTATTCAGGAATGATTTCAGGCGATTGCCGATCAATCCGGTTCCGCCGCACAACAGAATTGTTTTGTGCTTCATGGAGACGATTCTGATATCCTGTAATTGGTAAACCCTTGGGCTAAAACCAATTCTCACCCATCCCTTGCGTAAGTCCAGAAGATAAAGGCGCAATCATGCGGGCGAATACTGATTCCCGCGGATTAAGCGCCATGATCCGGTAACAATGAAATTCCAATAACCATGCGCGGTATGTAAGCGACCAATGTCGCCGGTCGGACTAAAAAATCAGAAAAGTTTCGCAGACGATTAAAGCTTATCCGTCACTCAAAAGGCTCTGGCGGGGGGACATAAATCATTCCGCTTTTGCCATGCTACTTTTTGAATTCTATGGCATTATTTTACCCGGGCCATTTTAATTCGAGCCGAACCGGGGACGATATTTGGATTGTTGGTGGGGGTAGTGAATGACCACGCATTCAATTCGATTTCGCATTAAGTTGACAGTCGCCGTCTACAAAGATAAAAAACTTGTTTATCGCAACGACATGATGGTGCCGACCGTGTATCATCGCCGTTCTGAATCGCGAGCGCACATTAAGAAAGAAATCAAAGAGCGCCTGCGGAATTCAAATTTCTTTATTTCGCCGCGAGTTGATTTTGATCTGGTCCGCTATTCCCAGGAAGCGAGCTGTAATACGTACCTCCGCTATCGTATAGTCGAAGAAAAAATCGGCGTCGAACTGGAACCGGTTTCCGGTAAATCGGCGACACATGCCATGCTGGAAGACTCCTGATCCTGATTGAATTTTTCATTGCATATTGTACATTCATCGGCGGTCATCGGCACCGCCGATACCGCCTTCTCCCGAACTCGTTATCCTGCCCGGTAAATGACTTGACCCATTGTCCGGGCCGGCTATCGCTTAGCCATGCCCGAAGCGGCGGTCGATGAAGAACTCCAGGCCCATTTTCACGCCTATCTACAGATTTTTCGATCTGTTCTGAATAAGCGCGGCATAGATCCGTCCCGACAGAAAGAGATCCTCCAAAAACTGCGCCAATTCTTGCTGGCCAATGTGAAGTCGGATGATGAATTCCTCGATCACATTCCGGAGTACGCGAGCGCCCTGGGCGTGAAGGCGGAACAATTGTCCGCTTTTATCGGTCAGAATCTTTTAAAAGCACTGGAGAGTGTTCGCCATCAACTGGAACAACAAAAAGTAACCGCAGCCCGAGAGGCCGTTTCCCGGGCTGAAACAACCGGCCCCCCGGCGGATGATAAAGCGGCTCAAAGTATTATTGAAGAGATACTACGCGCCACCGGCGTGGTTGTGCCGGCCCCCGCGCATTTTGAAAATCATGATCTCGGGTTCATGAAGTATATCGATGAGAACGGTGGTGAACATATCAGTGGAGCCTTCGGTGAACAATCGGGCGGGGCGCCCATTGCCACTCCGGCCAAAACCGCCCCATCGGCCGGTAATGGAAAAACTGTTACCGGTCAATCGGTCCCAGGCGGTGGCGGCGTAGATAAAGCGGCGGCCAAAACGTCCGCTCCGGTCGTAACCGCGAAAGAGCGGCCGGTCATTGAAGAGATTCTGGAAGTCCTGGGTGATGATCATGAAATTCCAGGCAAGCTGGAGCCGGCTGAATTTCCACCGGAAATGTCGGCGGCGGCTGCCGCTGCCGCACCGGCTCCTGGTAACGCGCCAGGCGGTGCGACAACGGCCGCATCTGGTACTTCCAGTGCAGCCCCGTCATCAGGCAATGCCGCCTCGGCTGCCCCGCGTCCGGCGGCGGCACCGATTGTATTTCCGGATGAAAAGGAGCATCTGATTGCCGAAATAATCACGAAGTTCGGCGATTCCCTCAGCATTCCTGGTAAGCTTGAACCGGACGATGGCATGGGTGATTCTTCCGGAGAGTATGCACCAGCTCCGGGAAGCCAATCGGCATCTATGGGCGGTGCCGGTGCCGGCAATAGCGGTGGGGTCGTTGCGCCTCCAAAAGTAGAAGTGCCGCCCATTCCCTATCATTTTCAACAGTATTCCGAAATCGCGCGGGCCCTGCAAACTTTTCAACAAAAGGGCGATCGCCAGGGTTATCAACAATGGCTGAATCAAAAGGCGGGCATCCCGGGACGTCTGATGGTCGGTTTGCGGGGGCTGGAAGGGAAGCAGAAGCGCGGTCAAAAGATCGATTGGATGGATGAGTATTACAATCTTTCGGTTACGCTGGATGTTGAGGAAAAGCAGGTATCCGATTTCCACAAACGCATGCGTCGATTTGATCGGGTTCAAAATATTATGAATCAATTCATTGCCCGTGTAAAATCCGGGGATGCGGCCACCATGCAGGCCATGAAGACCATCTGGCCACAGGTGCGCCTGCTGTTTAACAACGAGGGTGACGATGTGGCCGCCATGCAATCGCGTTTAAAAATCCCATTGCTACAGATTGCCGATCCGGCTATGAAGAAGCGGCTGATGGCCATTATGGAGCCCCTTTTCCGCAAGGTTGAGGAAATCTGGCGCAGTTAAATGCGATTTTCCGGTCGGCTCGATTGCCCGGCTCCAGTTCCCATTGAAATTCCACTTTACGGCAATCCCCGGAATGAAAAGTGTGTTCAGTTTGCCGCTCTGCTGGCAAACGGCGGGTGAAGCTGTTGTCAATGCCTGTCAGGTGCATTTGTATCAGCCCTCTTAGCTCAGTTGGTAGAGCGCATCCATGGTAAGGATGAGGTCACCAGTTCAAGCCTGGTAGAGGGCTCAGATCAGAGGCTCCAGGATTTTAACAGGGGCCCGCTGATTCGTAATAGGCTGGTAGTTCAATGGCTAGAACAGGGGTCTCCAAAACCCCAGATGAGAGTTCGATCCTCTCCCGGCCTGAGAATTTATATCCGGTACATAATAGATATGCTGAAATTTTTAAAAGAAAGTCGAGATGAGCTTCGCAAAGTAGTCTGGCCGAGTCGCGAGGAAGTGCTGAATTCCACCATCGTGGTGCTGGCGGTAGTCGCTCTTGTGTCCGTTTTTCTATTCCTGATCGATGTTGCTTTTGATTCCATCTTTGAGGAAGTTGTGCGGATGGGATCCGGTGGCTGATTCATCTCTGGCGAGAGGGGCGATCATGGCTTTTAAATGGTATGTAATTCGCACGTATTCCGGCCATGAAAACAAGGTCAAAACCAATCTGGATAAGATTGTAAAGAGCCGTGGGCTGGAAGATAAAATCGGGCAGGTAAACATTCCCACCATTAAGGTTGCCGAAATGAAAAACGGCAAGAAGCGCGTGGTGGAGAAAAAATTCATGCCCGGTTATATTCTGGCGGAGCTGGACATGGATGATGACATCCAGTACCTCATCCAGCGCCTGCCTTCCGTAGCGGGATTCGTGGGCTCGCCCGAACCGGAGCCGTTATCGGAAGAAGAAGTGCGCAACCTGATGCAGGGAGAGGTGGAAGGCGAGGAAGAAGAAGCGCCGGTTGCCCGCATTCTGTTTCAGGTTGGTGAGCGAGTCAAAATTGTGGACGGTCCCTTTGCGAATTTTACCGGCACGGTGGACGAAATCATGCCGGATAAGGGCCGGTTACGGGTCAAAGTTGAAATATTCGGTCAGGCCACGCCGGTCGAGCTGGATTATCTGCAGGTGGCATCCAACGTCGGGTAAGAGCGGCCTTCCATTCGAGACTTCTGAGCGTTTTTATGGAAAAACCATCCAGAATCTGGATTTTTTGTTTTCAAGGGGGGTGCTTTTAAAGATATGCCATCTTTCTCCGCTTTTTTTTGCGGAGCGGGGCAAATTTTTTTTAGCGCTCCCGGGTGCGACACTCCCGATCCGGTCACCAGCCGATCGTATTGAGTCTTGCACGTAAATATACTATAGAATAGCAGACACTCATTATGGCTTCCAAAAAGGTTGTTACACAAATCAAACTGCAGGTGGAAGCGGGAAAGGCCAATCCGGCGCCTCCCGTCGGTCCGGCCCTTGGTCAGCACGGCCTGAACATCATGGAGTTCTGTAAGCAGTTTAACGAGAAAACCAAGAATCAGGTCGGCATCAAGCTGCCGGTTGTGATTACGGTTTATGGTGATCGCAGTTTTACGTTTATTACCAAATCGCCCCCCGCACCATTGCTGGTTTTGAAAGAGCTGGGTTTGAAGGGCGGCTCTCCCGTGCCCAATAAGAATAAGGTGGGTTCCATTACCCGGGCGCAACTGGAGAAGATTGCGGAAATTAAAATGAAGGATCTCAACTGCCATACCATGGACGCGGCCGTGAATATTATCGCCGGCACATGTCGATCCATGGGCGTCGAGGTGAACGGATGAAGCGTGGTAAGAAGTGGAAGGCGGCGGCCGAAAAGGTCGATGTGGCCCGGACCTACGAGCTGGATGAAGCCGTAGGATTAATGAAAGATCTGAGTTATACGAAGTTCGACGGTACCGTCGAGGCTTCAGCGCGGATATCATATAAGTCCATGCAAAACGTGCGCGGTGTGGTTCAGTTGCCGCATGGCACCGGAAAACAGGTGCGTGTGCTGGTATTCTGTCGGGAAGATAAGCAGGCGGAAGCAAAAGACGCGGGCGCTGATTTTGTGGGCGGCATGGAACTGGTAGAGAAGATTCAAAAAGAAAATTGGACTGATTTTGACGCTTGCGTGGCCACTCCGGATATGATGAAGGATGTGGGTCGTCTGGGGCCGATTCTGGGTCGCAAGGGATTGATGCCCAAACCCAAGGCCGGCACGGTAACCACAGATGTGGCTACGGCGGTTAAGAACTTAAAAGCCGGACAGCTGGAATATCGACCGGACAAAACCGGTGTCATACATCTGGGTGTCGGCAAGGTTTCTTTTGACTCGAAGAATCTGGCGGAGAATGTGCGCGCTTTTTATCAGGCGCTGATGCGTGATAAGCCGGCGGATGCCAAAGGTGACTATGTGCGCACTCTGTACATCGCGCCTACAATGGGGCCTGCGGTTCGATTGAGCACTCGACAACTGGTATAGTGCTTCGACGGATGATGTAACCGAGATCTGGCAGGCGAAGGTCTGCGCGTAAGAAACAGGATTTAACTATATATATTGAACTGACTTCTTTTATAGAAACCAGGAAGCAATCAGGGGAAAGATCGTGCCCGCACCGGTAAAAATAGAACAGCTGAATGAACTGAAAGCAATTCTGAATGAAAAGCAGAACTTTGTGCTGACCACTTACAGTGGGTTGAGCGTTACGCAGATCAGTGATCTGCGCGCGGAAGTGCGCGAGAAGAACGCTCGCCTGAAGGTTATTAATAACAATCTCTTCTATCGAGCTTTAAAGGAAATCGACGGCCTGGCGCATGTGGCCGATGATGTGCGCCCCTTTCTGGAAGGTCCGGTGGCGGTAACCTTTGTCGATGAAGATTTTCCGGCCACTTCCAAAGTACTGGTAGAATATGCTAAAAAGTCGGATAAAGTGCAAATTAAATCCGGCTGCATGGAAGGCGAGTTCCTCAAGAAGACGGACGTAGAGAATATTGCCAACCTGCCTTCGAAGGATGAACTGCTCGGAATCATCGGACGCGGCCTGAATACGCCGGCACAGAAAATTGCCGTGGGCATGAATCAAATTATAGCCAGCCTGGGGCGCGGAATAAAGGCGGTGGGCGAAAAGAACGGCTGAGCGCATGTTCGGTCTATAATAAATGTAATTAATACAATTGAAAGGTAGCGATCAGGGAGAATAAGAAAAATGGCGAACGTAGACGCATTACTCGAGGAAATTGGCGGTCTGACATTAACCGAAGCGGCGGATCTCGTTAAGAAGATGGAGGACAAATTTGGTATCTCCACAGCGGCGCCGGCGGTTGCGGTAGCGGCCGGACCGGCTGCGGGCGCAGCAGGTGGCGGAGACGATGCTGCCGATCAGAACTTTAATGTAGTTCTCAAAAGCTTTGGCGATAAAAAGATCGATGTGATTAAAGCGGTTCGTGAAGCCACCGGACTGGGTCTGAAAGAAGCGAAGGATCTGGTGGAAAAAGGCGGACAGGCTGTGAAGGAAGATCTGGCCAAAGACGCTGCGGACGAGCTGAAGAAAAAACTGGAAGCTGTCGGAGCGACCGTAGAACTGCAGCCGGTCTGAATCAGGCCGGTTTCATAGTCTGACAACGCGGACTTCTGTCGTTGCGTATATTCGCAAATTCGACAGAAGCTTCCGTGTGTCCGTACGTTCTGATACCTGTGAGTTCGAACAATCTGCTGATGCGCAATGGCATCAATTATGGAATCATGGAGCCGAAGTCCGGGTCGGGCGTCGGACGGAAATGTGTGCCCCTCTGCAAATACGGGGACGCCTGGAAGATGGCTCATCTTGAGACGAAACACGGTCATCCACAAGGTTTTTATCTATATTACTAATAAAGAGTGGCGATTTTGCCGGGAGTGAATGGGCGGATGCTGGAATTACCTAAACGAAAACTCGTAAATCTTGGTCAAATTACGAATATCAATCAAATTCCGGACCTGATCGATATCCAATTCAGATCGTACAATTGGTTTTTGCAAAAAGAAGAGGCGTCGAATAAGCGCCTGTTGCAGGGCCTTGAAGCGGTCTTTCAGGAAACATTCCCCATTGAAAGTCCCAATGAGGATATGGTCCTGGAATATGTTTCCTACTCCTTCGGTGATCCCAAGTGGAACGTACAGGAATGTAAGAATCGCGGAGTTACGTATTCCACTCCGTTGAAAGCCATCATTCGATTGATCAACAAGCATACCGGTGAGGTGCGCGAGCAAACCGTATACATGGGCGATTTGCCTCTGATGACCGAGCAGGGCACTTTTGTGATCAATGGCGCCGAGCGGGTGGTCGTTTCCCAGTTACACCGCTCGCCCGGTATCTTCTTCTTTTATGATGAAGAGAAGCGCATCTATTCCGCCCGGGTCATTCCCTATCGCGGTTCCTGGTTGGAACTGGAAATGGATACCAAGGGCTTGCTGGTTGCGCGCATCGACCGCAAGAAAAAATTTCCCGCCACACTGCTGCTGAAAGCGATCGGCGCCAGCAGCAATGAGGACGTACTCAAGTTATTTTATCAGGTCGAGAGCCGACGGATTTCCGGCGCTCCCGGCCGTGAATTGAAAAAAATCATCGGACGTCGTCTGGCGGCTACGGTCATGAATCCGGAAACGGAAGAGGTGGTCATGTCCGCCGGTGATAAAATCAACGAAGACAATATCGACATTCTGAAAGAGCTGAAAATCAAGAACGTGGAGCTGTTGGTATTCCCCGGCGATAAAGACGACGTTACCATCATCAACTGTCTGGAAAAAGACGGAGCGGAAGATCATGAAAGCGCTCTGCAAAAATTTCACGCTATCATGCGACCGGGTGAGCCCTTCAACGTGGACAATGCCCGCGCCGAATTAAATCGTTTGTTTTTCTCCGAGAAAAGCTATGATCTGGGAGCCGTCGGTCGTTATAAAATCAATAATAAGTTTCGATATCACAATACGAAACTGTTTACCGATGTGGATGTTCGTTCGCTGCGTCCGGAAGATATAACCGAAACGCTTAAGTATTTCGTTAACCTGGTCAATGAGGTGCCCGAGTACCACTTCGACGACATCGACCATCTGGGCAATCGGCGGGTGCGCAGCGTCGGCGAACTGCTGATGAATCAGCTCAAGGTGGGCTTCTCCCGCATGGAGCGCGTTGTAAAAGAACGTATGACCGTGCAGGATATTGACGTCATCACACCGCAGGCGCTGATTTCCATCAAGCCGGTGATGGCGGTAATTAATGAGTTCTTCGGATCCAGCCAGCTATCCCAGTTTATGGATCAGACCAATCCGCTGTCCGAATTGACCCACAAACGTCGATTGAACGCGTTGGGACCCGGTGGTTTATCCCGGGAACGCGCCGGATTTGAAGTTCGGGACGTGCATTACAGTCATTACGGACGTATGTGCCCCATTGAAACGCCGGAGGGTCCGAACATCGGCCTGATCGTTTCCATGAGTACGTTCTGTCGCGTGAACGAGTACGGCTTTCTGGAAACGCCCTATCGTCAGGTCAGTAAGGGCAAAGTCTCCGGCAGTATTGAATACCTTACCGCTGATATTGAAGAGCACTGGAACATAGCCCAGGCTAACGCGCCCTTAAAAGACGACCAGACCTTTCAGAATAAACTGGTTTCCTGCCGACGTAGATCGGATTACCCCTTCTGCTCTCCCGATGAAGTGCATTTTATGGATATGGCTCCCATGCAGGTGGTCAGCGTTTCCACGGCGCTGATTCCGTTCCTGGAGCATGACGATGCCAACCGGGCGCTTATGGGTTCCAACATG
>JAGRMX010000679.1 GCA_020441025.1 Leptospiraceae bacterium | reverse complement strand
TGGGTGATCAATCAACAGGTCGTCGATATGGATATGTACCGCAAACAAGCCACACTGACGCAGTTACGGGAACTCAACCTCGATGATATGTTTATGAAGTATGGAGTCAAAGTTAATTACGATTTCGTACAGGATCTGGAAGCAGAAAGCACAGAGATTTTCCAGTCAGGGCCAGAAGGCGGTTCCTTTGACAGCCGCAAATGGGTCTTTTATCCACTGTTATTTAACTTCCCCGAGCATCCTGTCAGCCGGAATGCAGACGCAGTACTTCACCGTTATGCCAATAGCATAGACACCTTTCACCGTCCGGGAATTACGCCCAGTGTTTTTCTGCAAACTTCCCCAATGAGCCGCACCATTCAGGGGCGTCAGTTTATCGATGTGAATGAATACATGCAAGCCCCTCCGCCAGCTTCGATTTTTAATCAGGGCCCCAAAATTACGGGCGTTTTACTGGAGGGAATCTTTGAATCTCTGTTTGCCAATCGTCAGGCACCCACCGATTCCCTGGCTCCCAATCCTCCAGCCGCGCCATTTGGCATCCGCAATAATCCGATCGCACCAGGAAAAATGATCATCATTTCCGATGATGAATTTGCCCAGGGAAAACTCTTCCGAGGCGAAAGAGGTTATATGCCTTACGATAATAAAACCATCCTGATGAATGCAGTCGATTACCTTGCCGGGGATGAGGCGCTTACGGATTTGCGCTCCAAAGAAGTAGTTGTGCGCATGATCAGTCGAGAGAAAGGGCGAGATGCTGTAGGTATGATCAGGGTGATTAATCTGGTAGTACCCATTCTTCTTATTCTGATTTATGGGTTTATTCGGTTTTATTTAAGGCGGCGGCGGAATGAGGGGTTGAAGGTTTGATTGGCTATTTTAGGGCAGTCCCTAACGATTTATTAGCTCTTATCAGGTTCATGGAAACCAACTCCTTATGAGAAAAATTCTTTT
>JAGRMX010000678.1 GCA_020441025.1 Leptospiraceae bacterium | reverse complement strand
CTAAAAGTAATGCATCTTTCCGAGAGTCGGCCCGGCTCAGCGAATGGCACGGTCATATGAACTTAATTCTATTCAACGGCCGATCACGTGCGCAAAACGGTTTTTTAATTCAATCCATGCGCAACCCATGCACAGTCCAATCGCAATGTGAATTTGTATTACGCGGCGTTCAAAACCCGTGTACGCGGATAATAAATTGATTCAATCGTGCGGGGCATTCCGCAGTATGGCAGTATGTTCAGCATTAAGAGTGCTTTATAATGAGTAACCTGCCCGATCGCGAAAAATCCAGAAACCTGCGCAGTCTGCGGTTTGCCTTCGCCTTTTTGCGACCCTATGGCGGCCGACTGTTACTTTCCGGTGTGGCGCTTTTGTTTACGGCGGGAGTCACTCTTTCGCTCGGATTCGGCCTGCGTTATATGATCGATCATGGCTTTGCCACCGGTTCTCTGGAGGCGCTCAATCAAGCTATACTTCAGTTCGTAGGTCTGGCATTCCTGATGGCGGGCGGTACTTTTATTCGCCACTACCTGGTGTCCTGGTTGGGCGAGCGGGTCAGTGCGGATATTCGCAAGGCGGTCTTTGCCCGGGTGATCGAATTAAATCCTTCTTTTTTTGAAACCAACGTAACCGGTGAGATTCAGACGCGTATCACCACCGACACATCCATTTTACAGAGTGTTATCGGGTCGTCCGCATCGATCGCCCTGCGCAATGCCATTATGTTCGTGGGCGGAGTGGCGGCCATGTTCGTTACCGATCCCATGCTCACCGGCATTGTGCTGGTATGCGTACCGCTGGCCATCGGTCCGATTCTTTTTTTTGGCCGCCAGGTTCGCAGGCACGCGCGCAATTCTCAGGACCGTCTGGCGGAAGTGGGCGCTTATGTGGGTGAGGCGCTACGGGGCATCAAAACCGTGCAGGCCAATAACCATCAGGAACTGGACCGTAGAAAATTCAAC
>JAGRMX010000677.1 GCA_020441025.1 Leptospiraceae bacterium | reverse complement strand
TGTGGACAATCGATTGTAAGCGGGCCGCAGGCGATACTGATGATGAATCGGACCGCGGACATGCGCTTTTAAGGCCATCCGAGAATATCGCATGAGCACATACATGTACATGAAAGTGTTAGAGGCCGCACCCGAACGCTATGATCGGGGCATGCGGACTCTGAGTCGGGGAAGGATCGACGCGCTCTATGAACGCATGGCCCAATTCGTTGCCAGGCCCGGTCGTACCGTTCTGGATATCGGCACCGGTACCGGCGGTGTGGCACTGGCGTGCGCCCGCCTGGGAGCCAGGGTCATCGCCATCGATGTGAATGCCGGAATGCTATCGATAGCGCGGGCCCGGGCGGCGGAGCTACAGTTACAAACAAACGTTCAATTTCGAGAAATCGGAATGGCCGAGGTGGAAGACTATCTCGGGCCGGCGTCCGTTGATGCGATGACCGCCTGTCTGGTATTCAGTGAAATGTCTCCCGAAATGCAACGTTATGCGTTAAAAGTGATTGCATCGCGATTGAAACCGGGAGGGCGGTTGGTCATTGCCGATGAAGGTTTACCGGAAACCCTATGGGCGCGCTGGCGCTATCGATTTCGGCGAGCGGCGGCATTATTGATAACCTTCCTGCAAACATTGAATTGGACCAGGCCCATCGATGTACGCAACCTGGAAAACATGTGCGTTCAACAGGGATTGGGCATTCGCATCCAGGAACGTTTACAACCGAATTTTACTCTACTGGTATTAGAATGTTAGATTATATATTTCGTTTATTCCCCCACCGCGCCAATACGGGATTGTTTCCTTTAGGCAAACCGGATGCGGACGCGCCGGTCATCGTGACCGGAAACTATCATCTCACGGTTAAACGATTGCGGCGCGTTTTGAAATACAACAACGTATGGTTACTGGTAATTGACAGTCATGGCATCAATGTTTGGTGTGCGGCGGCCGGGGGGCATATGACCCATCA
>JAGRMX010000676.1 GCA_020441025.1 Leptospiraceae bacterium | reverse complement strand
ATCAATATCTGTATGTCTGCGTTTAATTCAGCCGCAGCTTTGATCAAATACTGGAATCCCTTGTAATAGGTCAAACGACCCGCACCGAATACCAGCAGTTTGTCTGCATATGCCTTGCGCAGATTTGCGTAAAGGTCCGTGTTATAATCGGCGGCAAAGGCATCCGCGTCGATCGAGAACGGAATCACGGCGCGCTTGTACATGAAACGACTCATGTCCGATGTATCTACATGCGCGGCGGTCGGTCCGACTACGACACCGGCGCGTCGCAATAACCAGCGTTCCAGCGGACGAAATAGCATCAGTAAATGCTTCTGTCGAATGATATCGCTGTGCCAGAGTAAAACCAGGCGTGCCCGGGGTCGTACCAGAAAAACAGCCAGAGCCGCCAGTGGATTGGGCATATGAATCGTAATGATGTCGTACGATTTGCGCAGTTTATGCAGCAGGCGCACATAGGCGATTGAAAGCGATGTGGAGAAGAGCGTACCATAACTTCCCGCGCGAAAAATTCGATAGGCGTTTTGTTCTACCGAACTTGAGCGGGAAGGAGACGCTACCAGTACATCCGTCGGTACTCCGGCACGATTCAAATTTTCGGTTAAATCAAATGTTACTGTTTCGATGCCGCCGTTGACCGGCGGATAGAATTTGCCCAGCTGCAATACTTTCATGCGTTACATTGTCATCTCAGAATGGGAGCAATCACACTCTGTATCGCGGCGTTACCGCGTACCCGTGCGAAGTATGGATCATTCTGGAGCAGAATGGCCGCCGCTCGTTTGATTGCGAGAGCCTTCTGACCGTCAATTTGCGATCTACGACCGTAGGTATCCAGGGCCTGAAACATGGCGCGCAGTTCACGCGCTACGACATTCCCCTGAGCGTTACGGGTGGCCTGTAAAACATTCTGCCAATCCGCTGTGATGCGATTATGAGATTGCTCGCGTTGTTGCAGTCCGCGCAGGTAGAGTTCCATG
>JAGRMX010000675.1 GCA_020441025.1 Leptospiraceae bacterium | reverse complement strand
AAAATCGCGTTGATTGAGCGCACGAAAACAATCCATGATGCTCCCGGTATTCACGAAGCCTGTCGCATCTTATTCGGCGATAACGCGCAGATTCGCTTTGAAGAATATTTCAAAGAACACAATTGATCGACGGCAATCGATCGTCCATTGAATGATTCATGCGCACGGAAGCAGGCAGCCCAGAGGCGATAGATCCCGATACCGCCGATCGTGTTTTTCGGACCAACACCCATTTCGGGATGGAAGTAACGGCGGACTTTATCGAGCACAAAACCATTCTGAATGTGGTCTATGACGTCATTCGTTCGCTGGTAGAAAGCAACATCGCCGAACGCAATTACGCCCTGCCGGTAACCGAGGATGTGTATCGCGGATATCAACAGTATGAGTCGGGACGTCGCAACCGTTCCACGCCGGCCGCTCCCGGTGAGTTTCAACAACTGCTTTTAATTCTGGCCGGCCAGAAACCACCCTTCATTCGCGTGGTCCGTACTCTGGATTTTACCGACCAGTTTCGAGTGCTGACGTATTATGCAGTAGCCTCCCGTCAGAACAAGGACGTCATCCTCGGCGGATACCGGGACGCGGTTTATCACTCGGTTGAAAGTATTAAGAAAGCCCTGCCGGACATGCGCCGTCAGATGGACGCCCTGCACGCAGAGTGCGAAACGCCCGAAAAGTTCGATCTATTGACCGGGCGCATCGATCATATATTGCTGAAACTGATCATCCGCATGGATACCAAAGACCGCGAATTGCTTGCGCACCTGGATTTTATCAATCAGGAATGCAGGCACTTTATCTTAAGATCCGTTTTACAACAGTTACATCGTGAAAAACTGGTCATCGCGCTTCCGGCACAACGCATACGCGATACCGGAGTGGCGCCATTGGATCGCACCGCCGATCGACTGTACATTAACGATCCCGAGCGCCTGCAGGCGCGCTTGATTTGTCTGGGGAAAATGTTTCTCTCCCACCATTTCTCCGATTATTTTCCCGACAGTGAAATCGGCGCG
>JAGRMX010000674.1 GCA_020441025.1 Leptospiraceae bacterium | reverse complement strand
GATGCCGGGTCAACATACTGCGACGTTCCGATTCCACATTGGCCTTCACCGTGTCGCCCTTATTGATCTGGCCGTCTTTGATGCGGCCGATATGCAACACCAATCCGGCGCTGCTCTGGGTGTCATCGACCGCAAAGAAAGCGTTCTTTTCCGAGATTTCACCGGTGTCGCCCAGTTGACCACCGCCTTCGGCGTAAAACGTTGTTCGGTCGAGGATGACCACGCCCGTATCGCCGGTCTGTAGAGTATCTACGGATTGACCGTCTTTCAATAATGCCAGTACCTGCGCCGTGGTTTCCGCGTTGTTGTAACCCACAAACTCGGTGGCGCTATCGGTCGAAACAGGCAGATCGGTCGGCAAAGTGATGTCTTTCCAGCGGGCCGCTTCCGCCGCGCGTTCGCGTTGTTCTTCCATGCGTTTTTCAAAACGTTTGATATCCACCGGCAACCGATTGCGCTCGGCCAGCTCAATGGTCATTTCCAGGGGAAAACCGAAGGTATCATACAGGGTGAAAGCGTCATCGCCGCTGAATTTTTTAGCCTTCTTCTGTTTGTGAGCGCCCAGATACTCATCGAGACGTTTTAAGCCCTGTTCGAGGGTGCGCAGAAAGCGTTCTTCTTCGGTACGGATACGCGCTTCGATATCGGATGCTTTCTGTTTCAGGGCGGGGTAGGCGTCACCAAACACCGCGATGGTCGTAGGAACCAATCGATGCAGAATGGGTTGTTCGATGCCCAGCTCCCGGGCGAATAAAAGCGCGCGTCGCAAAACGCGACGGATAACATAACCCCGGCCGGTGTTGTCCGGATAAATTCCATCGGCAATGGCAAAGCAGGCCGCGCGCACATGATCGGTAAGTACCCGAAAGGGAGCGGCTTTATTCAAATCGGCGGACTCATATGGAATGCGTTTGCCATCCGCGCGCAGTTCCGCGGTGAGATCTTCAATGGCATGCACAATGGCGGCCATCTCGGCGGTATCATACACCGAATCCACGTTGCACAACAGAGCCGAAAGGCGTTCCAGACC
>JAGRMX010000673.1 GCA_020441025.1 Leptospiraceae bacterium | reverse complement strand
TTCCCAGAATGGCGGTCGTGAATAACAGCGGCATGGACCAGCGCGATGGTACTCTTAAATGGCGCAGTATCGGAATTTCAAGGGCGCGCATTATATTGTACGGCGACCATTGCGCAAAGTCGCCCAATACAAGCAGCAAAAGAATGCAGCAAACAATCACAATCGGTATGTCTCCGCGCCGGATGAAAAAACTCAGACCTATAAGAACTATCCAGAAATAAGCTCCGGTGTAGTTTCCATATTCCCACCAGAGATAGGGCTGACCGGCCCATTGTACGGCTTCCGGGTCGCCCGTTCGGTCGGTAAACATTTGCCAGACCTGTGCGAGGGAGTGACCGGAATCGTCCGGGAAATCATGAAAGCCGGCTCCTCCGGTGGCATACAGCAACAACGGTATCCAGCGATGGGCGCTCAATACCAGAAAGGCACCGGCTGACAGCAGAAACACACGCGCGGTTGAAGGGCCCGTTATCAGACCGGGGCGGCGTATTAGTTCATGCGCGCAAACGTACACACCGCCCGCAATCAAAATGTAAACGACAGCGTAAAACGCGGCCGAAAGCAACATGATCTCCAGCACAAATCCGGCCGCGACGGCATACCAAAGATTGTTCCGGCGTACGGCCTGAATGAAAAACGCCACGACAAATGGGGCATATAGAATCGGCGAAAAATTGGCATGACCGGCATATAGATGCAGCGGCAACCAGCCGGAATACAGCCAGAAAAAACTGAAAAATAAAACCGGCCAGAGTGAGAATCCCAGTACGCGTCGTGTGAGGTACCACGCTCCTGTAAAACCGACGCCATAGTGCAAGATTACGGTCAGCTTTGCGCCGGTGAGCGTACCGAACAATAATGCCAGCAAAGTATCCGGACCGAATGATTTAATGCCCGGGTGAATATTAATTGGAAATCCACCCATTGAATATGGATTCCAGAGCGGTAGCTGATGAAAATCGCGTAGAGGACGTACAAAAATCTCCAGATAAAACAGATTGAAATCCCAATCGAGATTACCGACAGTGGGGGACTCAA
>JAGRMX010000672.1 GCA_020441025.1 Leptospiraceae bacterium | reverse complement strand
GAATCGCGCGGCCTTCACTGAAGAATCGTTTTCCAGAACACCACCCAGGTGACTGCTCTGACTGGCCACCACGCCCACCGGATAGCCTCCGATGCGGGCAAAGCAAGTAATCAATGAACGACCGTAATCTGACATGTAGGCCAGGCTCTCGCCGGCATCCACAATCAGGTCTATAACCCTTTGCATATCAAAGGGTGTAGCGGCTTCCTCTGGAACAATGTCCAGCAGAGTATCCGGAGCTCTCTCAGCCGAACACGATTTTATGGGCGGCATTTCCAGGGAAGCGGACGGAAAATAGGACAGATAACGACGGACCATCTGCATGGCCTCGCTATCGTTCTCGGCGCGCATGTGCGCCACGCCGGAGCGAGAAAGGTGCACCTCCGCTCCGCCCAGATCCTGCTCGCTGATCTCTTCATTCAAAACCGCTTTGACCAGCGGCGGTCCTCCCAGGGCCAACGTGCCCTGTTCGGACACCATAATGACACAATCGCCCAGAGCGGGAATGTAAGCCGTGCCGGCGGCTCCGGGCCCCATGATAACGCTGACCTGAGGAACCACCCCGCTCAATGTTACCTGTTCACGAAACAAGTAGCCGGTCGTGGCGAAATAAGACCCACCCAACTCCTGGACCCGTGCCCCGCCCGAGTCTATCAACCAGACAATCGGCTTACGATGCTTTAAAGCCAGTTCGCGTATACGCGCGCACTTGGCCTCGCCGATGCGACCCATTGTTCCGGCCAAAACCGTGAAATCATAGGCGACCACCAGCACATCTCGATCTTCAATTCGACCCCAGCCGGTAATCACACCATCGGCCGGTACATGCCGATCAACCAGGTCGGCAGCTACACCGGCATGGTCGGCGTGCAGTCCAATTTCAAAAAAAGAGTCCGGATCAAATAATTGCGCAATCCGCTCCCGAGCATTCAGGCGGCCTTTCTGGCGTTGCCGTTCGAGCGCTTCGGCCCCGCCCATTGCCAGGGCTCGTTCCCGGGCCGCCTGTAATCGGGCTATCCTTTCGTGCTTCAATGGATTTCCAGTCC
>JAGRMX010000671.1 GCA_020441025.1 Leptospiraceae bacterium | reverse complement strand
AAATCACCGTTTAGCTGCGCTCCGGCCAGGTTTTTGAGCGGATCATGGTAGGCTTCCGAACGATCCAGTTCCAACACCGCCAGTCCCAGCGTATTATCGAACGAACGAATGCGCGCCGTATATTCCAGATCCTGAAAACGCACCGTAGCCGTAACGGCCTGTTTCAGTTCGGGCGCCAGCACCAACACCCGATCATTGCCCAGGTACACGCCGGTTACCGGATTGGAAACCGATTGGCCGGCTTGCCAGGGCTCCCGATGAGCATAATCACGACCGGTAATGTGCACCTGTACGGTGGACACGCCGTTCTCCACAGCCGCAAGCGGCATGGACGACATTCCAATCACGCAGATCGCCAGAGCGCTGCTGAGGATGTGTCTAACGTACACGACCATTCTCCTGCGGACCGTATTGTCGATCCACGCGTTCGTCGGCGCGTTCTACCTCATGAAAGGGCAACACCAACGGGCGGGCCTGTTCTACAAAACGAATTACCAGAAATTCATCCCTGGTCTGCAACCATTCCACGGCGAAATCGCGTAGGTTGCGCACCCGGCGTCCATTAATGGATTCCACAATTCCATACAAAAAATCTTCACTGCCGTAGTTAATACGATCCGGCAACCGCGCGGTGAGGAGCACATATCGATCCACCGCTTCGAAATCGGGATTTTCGTAATGATAACGAACCAGGGATTGCTCGCCGGCCGACGAGTGATGACGCACATCATAATTCAACTCTTGAAATATCAATCCGGCACTGAGAAAATAAGGACGCACATCGTTCAATCCGGCTCGGAACATGTTGTGACCCGTGTACACCCGGGCATCCAATTGCTCTTCCAACACACGGCCGTTACGAAATACTTTTAATTGGACCGGCGATCGACGAATGTTCAAATACTCTTCCACGTTGGCCGCGAACTGACGTCCGTCTTTCTGCAGGCGTCCGTCAAAACCGACATCGAGGGAATCGACTCCCAGCAACACGTCGCCCACGCGCATCACCCTGGCTGCCGGCGAACCAAAATCAACATGTCGGATATAAACGCC
>JAGRMX010000670.1 GCA_020441025.1 Leptospiraceae bacterium | reverse complement strand
CAATCCCGATCCCGATCCCGATCCCGATCCTGCGAGAAAATTCGCGCGTTTGCTGTTGTCCTGCGCTCGCTCGCGACAGGCAGTAGTGGTCGGTATAATCCCGGCTGACTAGCTCACACCAGAGGATCGCAGATGAAAAAATAAAAAACGAAATTTTATCCCGGCGCGCAAGCACCTATACTAACCACGCACATTCACAGCAAGCCTGTTTGCGCTTTATACAGTGGATTTCCAGCGGGAACATTTTGCGTAAGTTACATTCACACTTCACCAGGTTTATGAAGATTTTCGTCGCCTGGAATGAGTCGGAATACAGGAGGTATTCCCTGACCACTCGCTACAGGAGGTGGCGTGTGGTCGGCTAAATCCAGACGCAAAAGTACCTATACCAACAACGCGCATTCAAAGCGAGACCGTTTGCGTGGATACTGTAGTTTTTCCCGTTGTGAGAAGACGTCAAGCTCCACGGATGGGGCTTACGGTCATTCGGTGCAGGACGCACCGTATGACCGGCGGATTCTCACAACGGGAAAAACTTTTTAAAACAGCGCGCAAACCGGGCGAGCGCGTGTCACAGGGTCGTGGTATAATGGAAGCATGGGGAGGGGTTGGCAGCCCCCGTATATAGTACTAATATTGCAAAACCCGCGCCGCAGAATCGCGGGGAAAAATAAAAAAATAAAGCCTTATCCCCGCGAAAAAGTAACTATAAAATCAACGCGCATTCAAAGCGAGATCGTTTGCGCGTAAGTTGTGGATTTCCGGACGCAGAGTTTACGTCAAGCTCCATGGACGGGGCTTACGTCGACCCGGTGCAGGACGCACCGTGTCGACGGCGGAAACTCTGCGTTCCGGAAATCTGAATTAAAAAGCGCGCGAATCGGACGAGCTACCGAAATAAAGTTTCAATGTCCGCAATCGAATCGAGCACGCCATCCGGATCGATTCCCGAGCGTGCCACCAGTTCCGGTCGATACTTTCCGGTTTTCACCAGCACTCCGCGCATACCGGCCTGCTGCGCGCCACCCACGTCTGAATCAATGTCGTCGCCGATCATAATCACTCTGTCCGGCGCCACTTTCAGATC
>JAGRMX010000066.1 GCA_020441025.1 Leptospiraceae bacterium | reverse complement strand
CTTGCTTCGCTCCAGTTCGGATTGAATGCGGGCTTCATTCAGAAAAAAATCAATGCCCGACTCGAGGCGGGTATCTACGCCGGGCCAGTACAGCAGGGGCACAATCAACCCGCCGGCGGCGCCCGTGCCGGGCCATAGATATCTGGGTGCCCGGGCTGTAGGCGGTACGTGATCTCCATTGCCGCCCGGACCGAATACCGACCCCATGCGATTCAAAGCGTCTTCCAGTATCTCCACCTCGGCGGGTGTGGCACCCTTCTGTTGAGCGAAGAGCCGTGCGGCGCCGTTTGGCCCGATCAGTTCGTTCTGCACATCGGTGAAGGCTCGAATGGAAAGCAAAATGGTCGGCGGTGACGGCGGTTCAATGCGATTGAGATATTGGAGTTCACGTACGCTTTCCACCTGTCGATTGTTACGATCGAAGAATTCAAATCCGATTGCACGCGCCAGATGAAAGCCGCCATCGCAGGTGGCGCTGCCGCCCAGGAACAGATGCAGGGTGAGTTCACGTACTCCATCGGCCTGTGCCCGGTCGATGGCGTCCTGAATATAGCGACCCACGCCGGTGGTAGAGCGATCCGGAACGGGCACATCACGCGCACCGGGCAATTCCAGGCCGATAATGTCGGCGGTTTCCAGATATTCGCTCCGTCGATCTGCTTCGTCGGCAACCAGAGCCGCTATCTGTCGTGACCGGCCGACGCTATCGGGAAAGACGCGTTGGAGTTCACGCATGTCCGGATGCAGCGCCCGCAGGCATGTACGACTACCTTCACCGCCGTCCGCCAGTGGGCGCAGAATGCAATCAATGAGCAGATCACGTTCGGCGGCAAAATCGCGTACACCCAGGCGCATGGCTTCGGCCGCCTCGTAAGCGGTCAGAGTGCCTTTGAATTTATCCGGCGCGATGAGTACGCGGATCGGAGCATTTCTATTGGAAGACATGCCGAATCTATGTCCGTCAATGGGCCGTGCTGGGACGGCGGATAACCCGGCGAAAGAGACTGAATATGAATAACCCGGCGCCGAGCATGGCCAGATACAGGCTCAGCTCCTGTAAACGTGAAAGATGTCGCCCATAATCGATTTGATTGTCGCGCAGATGGGAGTAAATATTTCCCGCGCGGTCCACATATAAAGTGGCCTGTACATTTTTGCCCACCGAGTGCAAATGATAATACTGCGAATTCACTTCTTCTACTCCGGTAAAGGTGTCGCCTCGATACAGTCCGGTGTAGGTATAAAAATAATACATGGATCGCAGGGTGCGTACGCGTTGTCGTTTGGTGACTTCAACAAACACGTGGGTGTTGCTACTGTTCAGGGCGGCTTTAATGTCCGCGTTGAAGCGTTCGTTCCAGCGTAAAAACAAATACTGACTGCCGCACAAAATCAAAAGGATTAAGCCGGATATGCGGGCAAAGGCGCTCATTTTTCCGGACCCACCCGAAACTGCATTCCCTGGCGGGCCAGGTGAAGTTGCGGACGAGTGGCGTTCATGTTACCTTTGTGCTCGATGGCCAGCTGTAGATTTTTCATCAGCCGCGCGTCGGAATAAGAAGGTTCATGATGAGTCAGAACCAATGTCTTTACATCCCAGCGTGCGGCGCAATTGACCGCCATGGTAACGCTGGTATGGCCCCAATCAAATCGACTGAAGTGGTCGTCCAGAGTGTACTGGGCATCCATCACCAGTAAATCCGCACGTCCGAAAAACGGATGCGTGGCATCCATGCGCAGCATGTCCTCGCCGGTAAATTCCACATCGGTGGCAAAAATAAAACTGGCGCCGCCTCGCCGAAAACGATAGGCAAAGCTTCCGCCCGGATGTTTCAGCGGCTGGAAGTCGATCTGTGTACCGTCATCCAGTTCCAGCGGTTGCTTTTCGTTCAGTACATAGAAATATTTGCGGGAAGCCGTGTTTTCAAAGGGCATGGGAAAGTAATGATCGATCTGCTGACGTACGAGCCGGGCTTCCAGATCGGCCAGGGGCGAATAGAAATGGATTTCATTCCCGGGAATATACAGCGGTTTAAAAAAAGGCAGCCCTTGAATATGATCGTGATGAGTGTGAGTAAAACAAATGCGCACTATGCCTTCGCCGCGACCACAGGGACCCTCCATCAGGGCGTCGCCCAATCGGCGTAATCCCGTGCCGCAATCGATGATTACCGGCGCTTCATCGACGGAAGGTTCTACACAGACGCAGGTGGTATCGCCGCCAAAAACCCTCCCAAGGTGCGGAGGTAATTCTTCTATGAATTGGTTTATATCGGAGTCGGCATTGAGCCCCGCATCCAGAGCGTGCCGGAGTACGCCCCGCAATTTATCGCGATACTCGCCGGTATCGAGTGGCGTTGGAATGGAACCGCGAACACCCCAGAGTTTGATCAGCATGCAGATTCGTTTATCCCCGAAGGATTTGATTTCGTTTCCGATAATCGCATCGGTAAACGATTTCAAAACGGAAATTATGGAGGCTTGTTCGATTGTAAGCTATTTTTCTGGAAAGTTCGATTGAAACACAGCCCCGGATCTCCGTTTGTTTGCGGAAACTCCGGGGTGCGAGATTTTCTTAGCCGACCGCTCTGTCAGCAGTCTGTTACTATTGGTGCCGATTCGGGATGAGTGGATTTGAACCACCGACCCCCGCGTCCCGAACACGGTGCGCTACCCCTGCGCTACATCCCGGCTGTCTCACAATGAATTGCGAGTACTGGCCAGAAAAAGCGACCCCGGGTCATGAATAAATACATTTTTGTGTTTATAGGCCCGTCTGAATGCGTTCGCAAATGCAAAGGCCGGAACGGGGCCTCAAACAGAGCGGAAAAAAGTCCACTGTGCCAGGATGCGCGTATGATTTGACTGGACGCGACAGGTGCCCCAAAAACGATGGTCACAATGGCAACGGAAACATCAATGGAACAGGCCCTGGTTTCTCGAGAGGATGTTGAGTTGAAATTCAATATTCTCTCGGATATTACCGATCAGGTTGCCCTGGTAAATAGCGTATACGAGTCGGATATAGATCACGCCATCGATCAGATGACGGGATTTGTCCAGGACGCTATGGGGTGGGATCTGGACGTAATGACCGAAGAAGCCAGGCAATTTTATCTCAGCCATATGTCGTTTCACCGGGAGATTGTGGCTGAAATCATCGCGGAAGCCCGTCAATTGTTGATGGATGATCGGCGTGAGCAGGTAAAGCGCCTGGTGAATTACCACAAAGACTTCTCGCGCTGGCTTAATGGCATTGAAAAAAAATATGCGGCCTGAGATGATTTTTTCAGGTCATTTATTTTTGAAATTTTCTTCCACTTAATTGTTGTCGCTAACAGAACCGTAACTATTCTGGAGATAGAGTCGATACTGATCGTATCCTGGAAGAATCGTCTGGAAGTACGGTCGGGAAATTCTCTACGAGGATAGGGTTATGAAACGGAATCTTTTCATTTTATTAGTGGCTGTCAGTGTGGCAGCCGTACAGTGCGGCGGACGCGGTGATACCGGCGATTCGGCTACTGTGATCAAAACTATTGTCAGCAATGTGCAGGGTACCGCGCACGTTGAGCGCGAAGGTGAGAGCCTTGCAATGGATCAGGGCATGGTTTTAAATCCCGCCGACACCATTATTACCGGAACCGACGGCAATGTGGATCTGGCCATACAGGAATACGGCATCGTGAAAATCGGTCCCGGCTCCAGCGTTTCCATGCAATCCCTGGCGCGCTCTACCGGCTCATCTCGCGCGGAGTTGCGCGTGGATCGAGGTGAGGTGGCGTCGTTCGTAAATCGCAGCGACAGCGGTCAGGAATACTCGGTAGTCACTCCGACCGCCATTGCGGGTGTTCGCGGCACGTCTTTCCTGGTAAAAGTGGATGAAAACCAGAGCCGGGAAACGCGGGTTATGGTCGCGGTACTATCCGGATCAGTGGCGGTGCAATTGCCCGGTCAGGATGAAATCATCGTAGATAAAAACTCTCAGATGGTAATTGAAGGGCAACGCCGCATTACCCGCAACATGGTACAACCTCTGTCGGAAGATTCACTGAACGCCATCAAGCGCATGGCGGTTTTCCATAAGAGCAACGTGCTGGAATTTAATTCCATGCTGGACGAAGTACAGCAAAGCTCCCCCGAATTGCAGGTGCTGGAAGGCGACGCGGATGTCGATTCGGCTCTGGAAGATCGCGATCGGGATAACCAGGCCGAGCGGGTGGAGCGTGCCTCCCGGGCCGATGTTGGCGAGCACCTGGAACGTGATACGGAAGGGGACCCCATTAAACTGGAACCCAGCGAATCTTACTCGAAATAAAATTCGGGGAACATATTCCTTCCTCATTTCAGCAAACGGCGAGTGAAATCACTCGCCGTTTTTTGTTGTCCGCGTAAGGGGCGGCTATAAAAATACACCTGCAGTCTTTACCCGACTGTCATTGAAGCCCATATGATTGAATATAACCCTATCCATCGCCCCCACATTCCATCTCGATCTGTAAGAGTATTTCGGATGCCCCTGGCCGTATTGCTGTTCGTCTGGCTGGTTTCCGGACCGGCCGGGTGTTCGACAGTACGTGAATTGGCACAGGCCGACCCCGGCGAGATTTCCTTTCCGGAGGTAACCACCCGTCCGTTTCGCGAACTGATACAGGAAACCAAAACTGACGACTACAAGTTGCGTGCCGAACCGACTCGCCGCATCCGCCTGGCACTGGTGGAATTAAACGGCGATCCCCTCGCTAAGATTGCTTTTGCGCGCCTTAAGACCCTGATGCGTTTCGATGACGTGGATTTAATCGTACCGCCCGCCGCGGAGCGCGCCCGTTTGAATCCACCTGCTCAGGCCGCTTATGAGTATTTGAAAAAAGAGAACATAGATGCGGTAGCTGTGTTTTCCCTGTCGCGCGCCGGAAGTAGTAATGGCAATGGTGGTAACGGCGGTAACAGCGGCAATAATGGGGATGCCAGTATCCAGGTGCGCTTATATGATCCGGTGAATGCCTCGGTATCAGGCGAGTATTCCGTCAGCGGGAAGGTGCTGGAGCGCACCGTGAATCCCGAACACCAATCCGAAGTTTATCGTTCGGGCAATGTGTACTATTTTGTGAGTCAGAAATCCGCGCCGGTCATTGAGTTCGAAAATCCCACCCGGGAACAGATGCGCAGTCTGATAATGAAGAGCGTGAATGGATCTTTATCCGTGCGTTCTACTTCCGGTGAAACCAGCGTGATTTTATTGGGACCTGGCGGCAAAGTCGAACTGGGCCGCGCGCCGGTGCAATCTTATGAGCTACGCGAAGGCAAATATCAAATTGAATGCCGCCGATTGGGCCATGCCGTTCAGAAAGAAGAAGTAATTGTACGCGCGGGGCAAACCCGCAATTTGATGTTTACCTGGCCCGATGATACCGACATTACCGCTCTGACCGTACTCAGCGCTCCTTCCGGGCAACGTGTTTCTCTGGATGGCGTGGTGCGTGGCAATACGCCCATGTATGCTACCGACATACAGCCCGGCGCCTATAATATGGAAATAAGTCGGCTGGTGGAAGGTAAGTATGTGGTTACCGGCGAGGCCTATGTGGAAGTTCCGCAGGGCAATCGCGTGTTTCGTTCCCTGTTTACCAACTATCTGGAAACTTTTGCCGGTTCATTAACGGAAAGCGATTACTGGGTGCTGGCGGCGGATGAAGGTAACGTGGCCTACGCGCCCGATGGCGGCCTTGCTTTTCGCACCGATACGCGCATTCCCACCTGGATGGGATTGCTTTCGCGTCCGTTTAACGCGGAACCGTTTCGGGCGGCGCTCACGGTCATTCAGGAACAGGGCAATGAATTGTTCTTCGGGCTCTACAATCCCGAAGGTCAATCGCTGCTGGTGAAAGTCAACGGCAGCAACTACAGTGTGGTGCAATACGTTGAAGGTGAGCAGATCGGAGCAGTGCGTCATTTTACACCTACACAGAGTCCCAATGCCAATCAGCATGTAATCGCTTATGAATTCGAGCCGGAGAGCGGGAATCTGGAAATCACGCTGGATGGCAGCACCATCTATGAGCATGAAGGCGCGGGTGGTCCCCTGGCCGCCGGCGATGCGACCCGCTTCGCAATTCTAACGCGCACAACCTCCGCCGACGGTCGTCTGCTGGCCCGTCAATTCAGTATGCGCACCGGACCGGGATTGTATGAGGAGTAATGATTCGATGATAAATAAGACTAACGCCATGTCCCGATTTTTCGCCGCCGGTTTTTTGATTCTGTTGATCTGGCAATTAAGCGCCTGCCAGTTTGCTCCGGCCACACGTGAATCCAACGCCCAGACCACTACGGTTCAGGTGGCCGATCCGGAAAAATACAATGCCGCGCAGGCCATTGTCAATGACGGCAACAAACTGTTTATGCGCGGCGCGTACGACGCGGCTCTGGCTAAAGCCAACGAATCGCTGGGTGTGTATGAAACCTTTGAGGGCTATTATTTAAAAGGGACCGTGCTTTATCGCCAGGGCAAGGCGCGTGAATCTTTGCAGGCGTACGAAAAGGCCGAGAAATTGAATCCCACCGACCAGCAGTTGCTGCTGACCATGGGTACGGTGTACACTTCTATCGGTGAACTGGAGCCGGCTCAGCAACGTTATTTAAAATTGCACGGCACTTATCCGGACGATCCGGTGTATGCGTTCAAGGTAGGCACAACCTATAAGAACATGCGCGACTATCCGAAGGCATATACGTACTTAAAAAAGGCGGACGTGGACGGCTTTCAATATCGTGACCAGGTATATTTGCAATTAGGCGACGTCTGCCTGGAGTTGAAAAAATTTAACGAGTCGGAAGAATACTTCGCGAAAGCCAAACAGTTGAATCCCGCTTTGAGTGATGCGGCGCGCGGTGGCGAGGCCAGTCAGCTCGGTCGTAAACTGGATGAAGGCAATACGGCTTTCAGTCAGGGCGATTATGAAACCGCGCTCCGCCATTTCAACGAAGCCAAACGCATGGCACCCGACCAGGCGGTGCCTTATTTGCTGGCAGGCAGTACTCTGCTGGCCATGGAGCGCAACGAAGAAGCCCGTGATAATCTGGTAAAAGCGGTGGAAATTGATCCGCGCAATCCGCGGGGTTATTCATTACTGGGTTCCGCCTATCACCAGTTACGTAACTATCGACTGGCGTTAAAGACGCTGGATACGGGCCTGGAAATCGCGCCCGAAAACTATGAAATGCACAACAAGCGCGGTCTGGTTTACAAGGACCGCGAAGAACTGCGTAAGGCTATCGATTCCTTTTATCGTTCCGTGCAGATTAAATCCGATTATGTACCCGGCCGCACCAATCTGGCATTCGCGTTGCTGGAAGACGGACGTTATGCCGATGCCCGGCGTGAATTTGAAGAAGCCTCCCGGCTGGATCCGGGCAACGATGAGTTGAAAAAGGGTTCCCAACTGGTTGAGATATACACCCGCCTGGATCGGGGCGATCGATTTGTCCGCAACGGTCGTTTTCAGGAAGCGCTGGCCGAGTATGAGGCCGCCCGGGAAATTCGCGACGACCAGCCGGTAGTCTATAACTCGCTGGGCCGGGCCGAACTGGCACGGCGTAACTATCGCGGAGCGGAAGCTAACTTTCAGAAAGCGCTCGCGCTGGATGATAAAAACGTGCCGGCCCTGCAGGGACTGATCCGGGTGTATTCCGCCACACGCCAACGCGCGCAGGAGCAACAGACTCTGGCGCGTTTACAGGAATTGACCCGCAACGATATCACCGCCGCCATTACGCTGGGCCGCACCAAAGAAGATGCGGGCAACTGGCAGGAAGCCGAGCGCTATTATCAGGAGTTATTAAAGGCTCAACCGGAAGAGAAGGCCGTCCGCGATCGTCTGGGGTACGTGTATTACAACATGGGTCTGGAGGAAAACCGACGCGAGCGTTTCCAGCCCGCCCTGAATTACTTCGAGAAGGCCGAAGAATTTAATCCGCAGATTCCGGAATTACCGGAAACATTGCAGGTGGTGCGCGAGAACATTGAGTACGCCGCCGAATTGCCTAAACTGAAACGAGCCGAAGATCACTTTCGACGCGGAGAGTTTCGTGCGGCGCTACCAATTTTTGAGGATGTGTACACTCGTTTACAAAGGTCGTTGATTCTGGTTAAGATCGCCAACTGTTACATTGCGCTGGGTGAAGAACAAAAAGGTATCCAGATGCTGGAAGACGCCACGCGTTCCGGCACCACCGACGTGGAAATTTCCGAAGCCATTTATAATCATATGCTGCGCAAAGGCGATGTGCAGAAGGCCCGCGACGGATTTCAGGAAATCGTTAACCGGGATCCTTCGGCCTATTACTCCTGGTATAAGCTGGGAGTTATCGATCTCATGCGTAAAGAGTTCTCCCAGGCCATAGAGAATTTCAGCCGCGCGTTGATTTATAAACCGGATTTCGCCGTCGGTTACATTGCCCGGGGCGTGGCTCTATATGAAAACGGCGACAAAGAAAAGGCCCGCCTGGAATTCGAGGAAGCTCTGCGTCAGGATCGGCAGGCCTCGCTGGCTTCTTTTAACCTGGGCGTATTCTTTTTTAACGAGAATATGGTCGATCGGGCGAAGTCGGTTTTTGAAGAGCTGTTAAAAGAACAACCGCGCTTTACTGATCCGCGTTTTCAACTTTCGTACATTTATTTCAAACAGAATAACCTGGAGCAGGCGGAGAAAGAGATTCGCGAATGCATTCGCATCAGCCCGGAAGCGCGCTATTACAATGCCCTCGCGGAGATTTATGAAAAAAGTTATGAAGATAGCCGTACTCCGGCCAACGCTCAAAAGCTGAGAGAAACTTACAGTGAAATTATCCAGCGCTTTCCGGATTCCGAATATGCGCGGCGCAGTCGGGAGCAGATGCGTACCGTAATGCCCGATATGCGCATCGTGCAGCCCTATCCTTTGCCGGCTGCAGTGCGCAGTGAGCCCGTTCTGTATAATAGCGAATTTTTGCTTATAGAACCGCGCCGGGTTCGCGCTGTGGATGCCGGCAGCAAACAGGTGCGCTGGGAGGCGGGCTTCGGCGCCGATCCGATGGATATACTGGCGGACCACGCGGTATTCACGCTGTTTCCTTCTAAAGTAGTGCTGTTGGACGCGACCAATGGCGAACGTCTGGGCGAATTTGCGGTAGATACGGGCGGCGACGCAAACGCCCGTCTGGTGGGTGCGTTTGAATCTATAGGTGTAATCGGTTCCCGGGTGGTCGGGCGCAATCGATTGCCGGTGCTACGGGTGTATGATGCGGATGGCCATTTGAAATTTGAAGACCAGGCACCTTCCGCCACCACTACCTATGCTTACCACGGGGACACGTTCATCCGACTGGAACGAGCAGGGAACACAATCAAAATGAATCGTTTGGCCGCGGACGGAACCGCGGGCAGTCAGTCCAGCATTGCTTTTCGCGGCCTGGCTACCATGCCCACGCTGCAAACCGCAGCCGGCAAACTGTATCTGTATGACGGCAACGAACTGATTATAGTAAGCACTCAGGACTTGAGTGAGACGGCTCGTCTGACTTTACCTGCGGGAACTCCGCGGGTGGATGTGACTCCCGGAGGGCGGATTCTGGTTCCCGCCGCAAATGAAATGACCGTATACAATAGTGCCGGTGAACAGGAAGCCCGACTGCGTTTGCCCGACACCATGCGATCGCGTGCGTCTTTCCGGGCCAACGGGGAGGATCGCTTCCTGTATGTGGCTCGCGATGGAAAGTTATATCAGATGAATACTGAAGGTCAGACGCTCTGGAGTGTCGAGATACCGGCCGGCAGTCGTCCACCGCGCGGTTCACAGGTTGAGGAAGCATTTTCAGTCTTTTACTGAGATTTGTGCTTAAAATTCATTGACGGTGCCTGTGAGTAATTCGAATTTATGACCGATCTTCAGGCGTCGGCGAGCCGCGTACAATCCGGTCGTCGGTGATGCGATGAAGTTAAGGAGCGATTACCGCAGTGGAAGAGAATAAAGAATTCAGTACCCGTTGGCGCTATTACATTGACCGGCCTTTTCAGAACCAGTTCATGCTGCGGTTCGCGCTGATTATTATCATCGTAGCGGTGGTAACGCTCGGTTCGCTCTGGTTATTGCAGGCCAACGCGTACAATCTACTGCCGGATTCGCAGCCGGTGCTTTTCAGCCAGGAGTACGTACTCTGTTCCAGCGGGGACGCCGGGGGAGCCGAGTGCGATAATATGAAAACATACAACGCCTTCGACCTGTACTGGGCGCCGGTGGCGGTAGTAAGCATTATTAATCTTATTCTAATTCTGCTCTTTGGATTGTTCTACTCCCATTCCATGGCGGGACCAATTCATAAAATCAAAATGTCCGTTGAGCGTATAGTCAACGGGGGTGCTCCGGAAGAGATCCGCATCCGTCGCGGCGATCAATTTCAGGACGTGGTTGAGTTGCTCAATCAATTAATCAATAAGAGAGTGAAATAATGGAATTCATGCGTGCGAAATTCCCCGCGGCTCTGGCGCTGCTGGTCGGCATCTTATTGCCGACTGATTATTTATTGGAGGCCCAGACGCAGTCTACGGCCGGCCTGATGAATCGAATTGGGATTGAGAACTCGGAAGAACTGGCCAAAATGATCTCGGATCCCAATATTCGTATACAGGATAAGGAAGAAGCGGTCTTTCGAATGGGAGAGTTATCGCGACAGCTACCTTCTCATCCGGAAATATCCCCGTCGAAATTATTCAATCCGTTGCTGGGCGTGCTGATTCCTCAATCCAGCGTGCAGGACCATCACATTTTGCGCGTGGCGGCCTGCAATGCCCTCGGTCGCTTTGCCGGGCAGGACGGTGCCGAAAGCATTGTGCAACCGCTGGGCAAAGTGGTGCGTAATCAGGAAGAAAAAGAAGAAGTGCGTATGGCTGCCGGGCTGGCGCTTTCTCGATTTTACAAAAATAGTGCCGCGGCCGCGTCGGAAGAATTGATCGCCGCCTTAAACCAGGAAGTCGATCGGGGAGCGCATGCCGATAATGTGCGCGTGACCACCCAGATTGTGGTTTCGCTGGGGATGCTCGGTGATCGCCGGGCGTTTGTGCCGCTGATGCGCGTACTGCGCTCCAACTTTCCAACCGATACCAAAAACAAAGCGCAGG
>JAGRMX010000669.1 GCA_020441025.1 Leptospiraceae bacterium | reverse complement strand
TAATATACTCCAGTTCGCGCAGTCCTTCCTCGATGCCCGGCCCCCGGGAGCTATCAATTGACGAACGATTGGCTTTATCAAAACTGCTTTTAAAAATGTATAGAATGCCCAGTTCTTCGCAGAGTGATTTCATGCGTTCGCAAACCTGCTCCAGCATGGATCGGCTTTCGATCACACAGGGGCCCGCAATTAAAAAGAAAGGCTGTTGGCCACCGATGCGGACACCCCTCAGAAATTCTCGTTCTTGAATCAACATATAACTCCAACCACTTACGCACCCGGGTTGATGCTACGAAATCGAGTATGTTGCCGAACCCGGACGGTGTCCTATCAATAATGGGGAAGCTGGAACTGGCGGCAACCGATATTCCCGGCTAAAACGCCTATTCAGCGCGCGATTTTGGCCGCTGCGGCCACAAAGCCGGCGAACAACGGATGCGCCGCAACCGGTTTGGATTGGAATTCGGGATGGAACTGGCAACCCAGGAACCAGGGATGTCCCTTCAGTTCGGCGATTTCCACCAGTTGGCGATCGGGACTCATACCGGAAATAATCAAGCCCTGCTTTTCCATGTTCGCTTTATAACTCAAAGTGAACTCAAAACGATGCCGATGCCGCTCGCGAATCTTTTTCTGACCATATTCACGATGCGCCAAGGTGCCTTCCTGAATCACGCATGGATAACCGCCCAGGCGCATTGTGCCGCCCATCTGTTCCAGGCCGTGTTGTTCTTCCAGCAGGGATATGACCGGATGCTCGGTGGCCGGATCGAACTCGGTCGAGTTGGCCGTGGGCAATTGCAATACATTGCGGGCAAATTCAATTACAGCGCATTGCATTCCGAGACAGATGCCAAAAAATGGGACTTTTTGCGTGCGGGCGAATTGTATCGATTTTAATTTCCCTTCTATACCACGACCACCGAATCCGCCGGGCACCAGAATGCCGTGGACGTCGGCGAATACGGCGGCCACATCTTTCTCATTCAGTTCTTCCAGTTTTTCCGGATCGACCCGTTTGAATTCCACCGACACCTGATTGGCAATGCCACCGTGCATTAACGCTTCATAGATGGATCGGTACGCGTCCTGTAATGCG
>JAGRMX010000668.1 GCA_020441025.1 Leptospiraceae bacterium | reverse complement strand
GGTGATTCCGCTTTCAGAAGAAGAGGAAGCTATACGTGATCTGGTGGCCTCCATATCGGATGGTGAACTCGCCCCGATTGCGGATGAACTGGATAAAAAAGAAGAATTCGCTCAATCGGTCTTTGAAAAACTGGGTGCGGCCGGTATCATGGGGCTGGTGATTCCGGCCGAGTACGGCGGTGCCGGCGCGTCGCTTCTGGCCGGAGTGCTGGTCATGGAAGAACTGGCTCGTAACTGTGGAGGTACGGCCCTCAGTTTTGGCGCGCATGCATATATCGGCTCGTACAATATTTATAAATTCGCCGGCGAAGAGCAACGCCGCCGGTATCTACCGGATTTATGCAGCGGTAAAAAGTACGGCGCCTTTGCCTTAACCGAGCCCGGACATGGATCGGACGCCATGGGTCTGCAAACCCGGGCCGTTAAAAAAGGCGATCGTTACATACTCAATGGTTCTAAAACATTCATAACAAACGGCAGTGTGGCGGATACATTTTTAGTGTTTGCCCGCACTTCCGAGGAAGGGGCCCGCGGCATTTCGGCCTTCATTGTTGAACGTGATTTTCCCGGTTTTTCCAGCGGCAAACCCATGGAAAAAATGGGCATGCGTGCCAGTCCCACTACTGAGCTTTTCTTCGAAGATTGTGAAGTTCCAGCAGAGAATCTGCTGGGAGCCGAGGGACAGGGCGGTTACATGGCCTTACAGGGATTGGATATGGAACGCACTCTGTTTGCCGGCCTGCCGATCGGATTGATACAGGGCGCTTTGAACATCGCGTTGAAGTATTCATCCGAACGCAAACAATTCGGGAGCAGCATCGCCAGTTTTCAATTGGTACAGGCCATGATCGCCGACATCAGCATGCACCTGTATATAAGCCGATTGTTGGCCTATTCCGCGGCGCGAAAGCTGGAAAAGGGCGAGCGTGTGACCCTGGGAGCCAGTTTCACCAAACTATTTGCGTCCGAGGCTTCGGTGAAATCTACTCTGGACGCGATCCAGATTCTGGGTGGCTATGGATATACCCGCGAGTACGGTGTGGAACGTTTGATGCGTGATGCTAAACTGGTGGAAATCGGTGGCGGTACTTCGCAAATCCA
>JAGRMX010000667.1 GCA_020441025.1 Leptospiraceae bacterium | reverse complement strand
GTCATCGTCTGGATTCACAACGGCGCATCGGTATGCGAGTCAAAATGGAAGCGATCGTCGCCACACCGGAAAGTCGCAGTTTGAATTCCGATTTTCTGCGCTTTGAAATACAGGATCGGGGACTGGCCAGGGTGATCGGTCAGCGCGGTCTGGCGGGAGCATTCGCCGTAGGGTCCACGCCCGATCCTGGAATCGGTCTGGGATTCAGTCTGGTGCGACGAATCGTGGAAGTGCTCGGTGGCAAAATGGAAAATCCCCCGGAAGCTTCCGATGATTTTGATTCGGACGTGCTCATGGCGGCAATCGCTTTTCGGCTACCGGTGAACAAGCCCGCCACCCGGGACGCGAATCGGCAGGTTTTATTTCGACAGGCCATCGCCCATATTCAGTTCTTGAATGAAATCGGTGCGTATGCTCAGGCCAATGCGGAACTGGTGGCCGTACAGCGCGATTTCCCGGGTCGCAATCATCAAATTCAACGAGCGCTATCCATAGGGCCAGGTTCCAGTTCGGTGGGTCGGGTCTCGTAGCGTAACCGAAACAATCGGCCGAATCGGATTGAAATATGCAACCCGGCAACAAATTCTTTAATTCGGCCCGTGCTTTAACAAAGAAATATATATAAGAATTTATAAAATATCTTAAAAAAATGCGTAGAGCAATCGCTTCCAGCTTACATTGGCATCGGCTTCGATTTTTTCCAGAATCTCTTCGTCATTGAGCGCCGGTTCCGGCAACTCATCGAATAACTGCCTTAGTAACAGGTAGGCGGCGGATACATACGGCCTGGCTTCTTCTCCATAACGACGCGTATAGGATTCGATGGTCGTGCGTAGATCCGCATCGTTGGAATCATAAGAATTGGCGGCGCGGGCTTCCCAGAGTAGATCGCCGTTACGACAATCCAGCATAGTCGCGTGGATTTCCAGTTCGGTCGTTTCGGAATTCGATGTATGTTCGATGCGGGCCACTTTCTGGCGCAACACCGCGTCCGGTTGGACATCGGCGGACGCGCACAGCGCCTGCCAATCCGCGTCGGGCGACTCCACACGCGCAGTATAAATGATGAATTCCCGGTGATGACTGATAAATTCCCGGGCCACGCC
>JAGRMX010000666.1 GCA_020441025.1 Leptospiraceae bacterium | reverse complement strand
CGGTTAAACGATTGCGGCGCGTTTTGAAATACAACAACGTATGGTTACTGGTAATCGACAGTCATGGCATCAATGTTTGGTGTGCGGCGGCCGGGGGGCATATGACCCATCACGAGTTAATCGGCGGCATACGGGTGTATGCCCTGGCGGATGTCGTCAGGCACCGCACTCTGATTGTCCCCCAACTGGCGGCAACCGGCATTGAAAAGCGCCTGCTGGAACGCATAGGATGGAAAATCAAGTGGGGACCGGCCCGAATGGAAGATCTGCCCGATTATCTGGCCGGAAGTGGAGTCGGCCGCTCTCGACGCAATATTCGCTTTATGCGCTTCCCATGGTGGGAACGCATAGAAATGGCGGTCATCTGGATTCTACCGATATTCGTAGTGGGCGCCTTGATCTATCTACCCCTGCTGGGCATTCAAGCCGCACTGAACTTTGGCCTGGGAGTCGGCTTGAGTATAACCCTGCTGTTTCTTTTTTTGCCGGTCATAAAATTCAGTTCGGCCACCGAACGCAAGGTGGGACTGCGTCGATTTGTCTTTCTGGCATGGTCGCTGGTGACGGCTGTCGGTATTAGCCTGGCATATTCCATTCAAACGGGTTTTTTGTTGGATTGGCCGCCGTTCGTACTGGCGGCCGGTTGTCTGTGCGCCTTTGTGGTGTTATCCATTGATTTTGAAGGTACCACGCCGTGGTACGGCAGTGTCGTGGCCCGCAACAAGAATCCCGTGGATATTGCCCTATCAGAGGAACGCTGCACCGGTACGGCTCAGTGCGTCCTGGTCTGTCCCCGGGACGTATTTCGCATGGATGGTCATCGTCGCAAAGTCATGATTACGGCTCCAGGTCAATGCATACAATGCGGCGCCTGTATCGTGCAGTGTCCGGAAGACGCGCTGTACTTTAAGTTTGCCGATGGTAAAGTCATCCTGCCGGATGTAATTCGGACAACCCGCCTGAATCTGGCTGGAGAACGAAGTATAGTCGTCGGTCGTGAATATCCCGGCGGCGACTGAGAATAAATCAATCGTCGGGATAGAACAATCGGCATCGGAATACGGGCGGTAAAAATCCAGGTTGCCATGAGCTCGGGCCCTGCTACAAATCGATC
>JAGRMX010000665.1 GCA_020441025.1 Leptospiraceae bacterium | reverse complement strand
CCAGGTACGTTTCGCAGTTGTTAAATGCATTGAAGCAGGACGAGGATGAATGGGTACGATGGACTGCAGCGCAAGCTCTCGGAGCCATCGCAGATCCCGGAGCAGTTGACGATATCGGGCGCTCCCTGGAAAACGATCAGCACCGGTATGTGCGCAGGACTTGCGCCAGAGCCCTCGGTGATATCGGCGGGAATGCGGCGCGGCAGTACTTGCAGAAAGCAAGAGGCAGAGCTGGCGAAGATGAGTACGTCTTGATGCTGATTGATGAAGCCCTGAAAAGAATTGAAGGTTCACAAACAAATACTACTTAGTCAATGCGACCTTCCGATGATAGGAGATTCTTAAAAAAGGATTGTAAACCTGGCCTATGCAGAAGTCAATAAGTCCCGTTCCTCTGATGGTCGGAGTTACCGGCCATCGCGATATCAGCGATAACGAAAAGTCGCGTTTGATACCGCATATTTCTGAAGTTTTTAATGATATACAGCTTATTGCTCCCCATACACCCATTCACCTGCTCACTCCGCTGGCGAAAGGTGCGGACAGATTGGCCGCCGAGGCCGCTATACAAAAAGGAATTCCCTTCATTGCTGTGCTGCCCATGCAGCAGCATCTTTACGAATCTGATTTTCAAGACCCCGACGACCTGAATGAGTTCAGGCGATTGCTCGGCCGAGCACTGCGAGTCATAACACTTCCATTGTATAAAGATAACACGGAAGTGGATATATCTCATGACAGTCCGGCGCGCAACCTTGAGTATGCGAAAGTGGGAGCGTACATATCCGATCACAGTGCGGTGATGATCGCTTTGTGGAACGGATGGGAGCCGGAATCGGAAGATTCAGCTGAAGTAGGCGGAACCGAGCAGATTGTTCGCTATCGAATTATGGGGAGCATGAAAGGCTTTTATGAGCCGGATTTGATACTACAGGCACCCGATTACAATAACATTATATTTATTTTCACCAGGCGCGAATTCAAGCAGAATCATATACAGGAGATACCTGCCGATCTAAAAGATCGCTTTTCCGTGGAGCAGAGAACCGGGGAGAATAGTTATCATATTCTATCGCCGCCCATCTGGCGGGATGATATATCCGGGGGTGAATGG
>JAGRMX010000664.1 GCA_020441025.1 Leptospiraceae bacterium | reverse complement strand
TCCCAGAATGTCTGTGAGAAAAAAAGCGGAAAGATCCGCACGTCCGGTCATTCCACTTTTCTGATAAACCATGGCAGCCTGGTTGCGGATGGTTTTCTCACTGCGGTTCAATCGTCCCGCGATCTCTTTCACCGAATAGCCCCGGATCAATCCCTCGGCCACCCGGGCTTCTCCGGGAGTCAATGCCCAGCGATTCAACTGGTCGCGAATGGCCGCACGCATGGTTGCCAGAGTATCCTGATGGCGCTCCCGAAATTGCCTGAGTTCCGACTCAAGTCGATTACGATCGAACTCGGCGGCTTGAAATCGAGTTCGCACGCCTTTCCAGAGTAAAATCAGGGCGATTATAGCTACAAATAATCCCATGCTCTCCAGGATGATATGCGTATCATACCATCGTTCGGCATCCATAATGATATCCACTACACCGAGGCAGACAAACACAGAAAGCATGATTGTAAAAATTGCTCGATACTTAGTATCCATACTCAGTATCCATGATGGAGTTCCGTGATATAGAAATATTTTAAAGCTTCAATTATTTGAAAGTATGGTCAGGGCTTCCGGTTTATGAATGTGAAAGCCCTGGGCGTATTCTAAGCCCATCTCACGTAGAACGTCGAATATGGCCTGGCTCTCTACAAACTCCGCTACCGTCCGAATCTGCATGGCCTGTGCCAATTCATGCATCGATTTGACCATCAATCGGCAGATATTGTCTTCATTAATTTGACGTATAAACGTGCCGTCAATCTTCAGCAAAGTGACGGGCAACTCGCGCAAATAGGCAAAAGAGGATAACCCCGACCCAAAGTCATCCAGTGCAAATTGAATACCATAGCGCCTTAAGTCGAGCATGAAATGTCGAGTCATGGATAGGTCTGCGATGGCGGCGGTTTCGGTGACTTCGAACAGGATTTTTCCATAGGGCAGGTTAAAACCACTGAACATATCATGACAGTAGCGCTGAAAACGTTCGTTGCCCAGCGACTTGCCGGAAAGATTAATGGAAATATATTCCAGTTGATCGATGATGCGCGGATTGGCGCTGATCCATTTGACCGCGTTTCGAATTACCCAGCGATCGATTTTGCGCATCAAATCATATCGCTCCGCGGCTTGAATAAAAATATTAGGGGCCACC
>JAGRMX010000663.1 GCA_020441025.1 Leptospiraceae bacterium | reverse complement strand
TGTGAAAATAGTAGGCATACTTTACATCGCTTTACCGGCATGCTAACGCACAATCATAGCGTCAATCGCCGGAATGTCGGCCTGCTCCTGTCGAGCGTCCGCCATCCAGCTTTGCATGGCAGGCAACGTCAGAATTGCGCGGGTATATTCTTCCAGAGGTTCGGTTAACGCGATTCTATAAGTCTGAAAGCGCAGAACTACCGGCGCATACATGGCGTCTGCGATGCAAAAATCGCCGAATAAAAACGGGCCGGAATATGTGCGTAAGCACTGATCCCAGATAATCCGAACTCTGTCGATTTCGCTTTCGGTGTCCGGACTCAACTCGGGAGTGTGCCGGCAAACTTGACGGATGTTCATCGGCATTTGACTGCGAATATTCAAAAACCCGCTATGCATTTCGGCGCTGATGGAGCGCGCGTGTGCGCGGGTTCGCCTATCCTGTGGCCATAGGTCTTTCTGCGGAAATTCTTCGGCCAGGCTCTCCGCAATGGCCAGACTGTCCCAGATAACCAGCGTATCCGTCTGCATTACAGGCACCCGAGCGGTGGGGCTGTATTTGCGTAGAGCCGCCTCACTCCGGGGCTGTCGTAAAAAAATGACCGACTCCTCAAAATCGATTTTGAAGTGCGCGAGCAACAGCCAGGCCCTTAATGACCAGGAGGAATAGTTTTTGTTTCCGATGATTAATTTACGCATTCAAGCTCGCCTTATAGGACAGGTAATTCCGGAGAAGGACGGCGCCGGTAATTGAGTTCATTTTTTTTCAGTATACCGAATATTTAACTACATGATTTTATACCGCAATTACGCAATTCAAACCGAAAAATCATGAAATATCGCAACCTGTTCGTCCGGCTGGCCGTCCAACTCTGGTTTATTCAAGGAACCGTCTTGAGATCGCACGGGTGATTTAGCGCCGGTTCCCAGGCCGATTCCAACGCCGGAAGGAGGCGAGAAATGAAACAGCGAAATAGAAACAAAGTGAAAACGCATGTATTGATGGCGGTCATGCTATTGACCGTTACCGGTATTGTGCAAGCCCAATCGGACGATTCCATGTCCATTGTAACAGCGCCGCGCGATATGACCGAGGAGGCACCGATACAGGAAGCGCCACAGAGTAATCACGGCTGGAGTATCAATCGCATGCAATCCGCCGTTGAGTTCCAGGTGGACGCCAAAATGGAGAACGT
>JAGRMX010000662.1 GCA_020441025.1 Leptospiraceae bacterium | reverse complement strand
ATAAGGATTGGTGGCAAAAGAATTACATACGACGCGGCGCGGAGTTGGAGTTACCGCATCCCATTCAGGGCATTTAGGGCATTTAGGGCATTTAGGGCATTTAGGTTTTTCGGCCTTAGCAAACAATCCCGCCCATGTAGTGCTGTCATTTAAATGACTTCTCAAAGTGGTGGAAAAAACCAGCTTATCACACATTTATCTACATGTTTTCAATGAAGGAAAGCGAGAATTAGAATATGAGAATTTGCAGCTATTGACCAGTAACGGTAGCTGCCATTTGTATGCCTCTGATACTAATATTGAGTCCTGATGGAAATGATTTCACTTCTGGGTAAAGCTCCGCCCAGTGCTGTTGATGTGCAAAATCCGCTGATTTTATACAGCAGGGCTTGAGTCCCCTCGAAGAATTATGTCCCCATGGCAAAAGTCAATCGAAATATTAATCAATCGTGGTTATGAGACTGGCCCTATTTAGGTATTGACCGTTGTAATGGTTGTCCCGATACTGTAGACATGTGGGAGAAACAAATCGGAGTTAGATCTTTCATGCTATTCCCTGTCCCCAGTTTTTTATCAGGAGCGGCTTCAGTTCTAGATTTGGGTGCGACGCTCGAAACGTTTGATCGGTATAATTATTCTGAAGGAGAGGGCGAAGCCGATTTTTGTGCGTTGCGAAGCGACTGGCAGGCGGTGGGCGATGATTTGCGTAATGCTCTTGAAGAGCATCGGCGTCTGTCCGCAACGATGTGACTAAATGACTGGCCGGCGACAAATACAGGTACAGGGTGAACTGTATTCAGGTCCTCTTCCAGCACCTGACGATCTCCTAAAATACGATCAAATTGTTCCAGGTGCGGCCGAGCGATTGATTCAAATGGCTGAACGCCAAATGGAGCATCGACATAAGCTAGAGCTAATTGTTGTATCCGGAGGAAGTAAAAGGGCGTGGGTTGGCTTATTCTTTGCATTTCTTCTCGGTTTGTCTGGAATTCTTGGCGGCATTTATCTTATATCAGAGGGAAAAGATATATCCGGACTTGCAACGGTCATATCCTCCGCAGCAGCTTTGATAGGTGTCTTCATATATGGAAAACGTTCGGAATCAAAACAAAGAAACAGGCAAGTGGAATCATCAGAATAAGTTTAAGTAATAACGATGTAAACTTATTCGATCACATAGAATGAAATCAGATTTCTCGACGGCTTACCAGGCAGCGATCTCAAA
>JAGRMX010000661.1 GCA_020441025.1 Leptospiraceae bacterium | reverse complement strand
TACGTAGTAACTGATAATATGACCAATGCCATTGTGAACGGTAGTGCAGTGCTCGGCTATGCAACCATTACTATTTTACACACGCTGGCATTGCGCAAGCGTCGGTTGAATATTACCCGGTTTTTCAATTATCTGACTCTGGTGCTTGATTATGCTCTGATTGTACTGGTCCTGATATATTATAATTATGTGTCCGATCCGGATAATCTGAATTTTTCCATTAAAAGTCCGGTACTGTTGATTCTGTTATTGCCACTAACTTTGACTGCCATTCAGTTTCGCGCTCCGCTGGTTATCTTTGCTTTTGCGCTGTTTGCAGTAATCTATTACACGATAGTAACTCTGGCTATTACCGGTACATCGCCGACTACGAACAAATGGAATGATTATATAAATGGTCCCGCGCTGATTGTATCCGATGCTCTGGTATCGCGCCCCATTTTATTTTTTGGTGTGACTTTATTGTTGATTTATACAATTCATCGAACCATATATATGTTGCGAAAAATAGGCGAAGTGGAATCGCAAAAAACAATCATGTCGCGTTACTTTTCGCCGGAGATAGCGAAAGAATTAACTTCGGCCGATAGCAACATCGGGATTGGCCGTCGGCAACGTGTGGCGATTCTTTTTTCCGATATTCGGAATTTTACCGCTCTATCCGAACCTATGGATCCGGAAGAACTGGCCGCATTCCTGGGTGAATTTCGGGAGATTATGATCCGGGCTATCTTTGAGCATCGCGGTACATTGGATAAGTTTGTGGGTGATGCCATCATGGCCACATTCGGCACTCCGCATCCGTCCGCCGATCCTTCTGAAGATGCGGGCAACGCGCTGGCAGCCGCGCGGGCCATGCTACGGAATCTGGATGATTATAATGCGGAACGACAACAAACCGGCAAAGCACCTATACAAATCGGCATTGGACTGCATGCCGGTGATGTTTTTGCCGGTAACATCGGTACGGGAAATCGCCTGGAATATACGGTGATCGGCGATGCGGTGAATACTTCCTCGCGCATTGAGTCGTTGTGCAAACGATTGGACGCGCGTCTGTTGGTTTCGGGCGATCTTTTGGATTCGCTGCCCTTGCCGTCGGATGCGGAGCGTATGCCGCGTGTGCGGGTGAAAGGAAAATCAGAGCCCTTGCGCTTATTCCGGATTGGTGCCAGACTCAGTAACTTTTAGCGCTCGCCTGTTTTGCGCGCTTTTCTTAAAAGGTTTTTCGCCGCTGTGGGCTTTCGCCGGTCACGCGGAACATCCGTGTTCCGGGTGACCGTAGGC
>JAGRMX010000660.1 GCA_020441025.1 Leptospiraceae bacterium | reverse complement strand
CAATCATGGTGATGGCGTTCCGCGAACCGGCCACCAGCAAATCGAGATCACTTTTCTCACGCTCGGCCACGCCCGGATCGACGACATATTCACCGTCCACACGACCGATCAACACACCGGCGATGGGTCCGTCGAACGGTATATCTGAAATCATCAACGCGGCGGACGCGGCCGTAATGGCATGTCCTTCAATGGCGATGTTGTCGTCCGCGCTTAACACGGTGATTAATAGTTGAACTTCCGCAAAATAGCCTTCCGGAAAGAGCGGACGAATGGGACGGTCAATCAAACGACTCAACAGTGTTTCATGCTCGGCCGGTCGGGTCTCCCGTTTGAAATAGCCACCGGGTATACGTCCGGCCGCGTAAAATTTTTCACGATAATCGACGGTCAGCGGAAAAAAATCCTGACCTTCTTTCGCTTCTCTTTCCGCGCACACGGTGGCCAGTAAAACCACGTTACCGGTGCGATATACGATGGCGCCATGGGCCTGTTTCGCCCAGTTGCCGGTCTCAATGGACACAGTACGCCCATTGGATTCAATCTCATGCCTGAAAATGGCCATAGGTTGCTCCCGAATTGTCGCTGGAAGAAGGGATTACTTGCGAATATTGAGACGTTCGATCAGGGCCTTATAGCCATCCAGATCGTTACGCTTCAAATAATCCAGCAGGCGGCGTCTTCTTCCAACCAGTTTCAGAAGACCCCGACGAGAATGGTGATCTTTGGTGTGTTGCTTGAAGTGTTCAGTCAGCTCATTGATGCGAGCCGTCAGCAGGGCCACCTGCACTTCGGTGGAACCGGTGTCTTTATCGTGGCGCCTGTGTTCCTGAATGATTTTGTTCTTATCTTTCTGATCGATCATCTTTTTGTGCGATTCTGCTCTGGGTGCTCGCGATTGTGATGCAAAAATGACCTTGCGGCTACCACCCGGGCTTCTTTATCCCTTAACCAGAAAACAGAAATTCCTTTCTCTTCTTATACTAATCTCATTCCAGGATCTGGCATACCCCTGGCAGGAAAAGCACTTTTTCACATTCACTGAGAATTTGGCAAAGCGGGACGACAGCATAAAGCCCGGTAGCGAGGGCCACTCTCCGAAGCCTACAGCCCATGACCCATGAGAGCAACCATCACCAGAATGCGACTGAAAGCGCCTCTATGACGAACGGACCCCACTCATTCCAGGAAGACCCGGGCGAAACGATATGCCCCCCCACCGGTGGAACGGGCCCAGGCCAGAGCCTCTCCACCTTCATCCACCACAAAGAAGTCCCGTCCCTCTTCCGGCACATTCTCCAGTTGCACGCGCCGTCCATTGCGCAGCGCCGCG
>JAGRMX010000065.1 GCA_020441025.1 Leptospiraceae bacterium | reverse complement strand
ATTGTCGCAAAAAGGATCGGGCTCGGGTTGGGCGAAATCGGCCAGATAGCGGCGCACTTCATCGCAAAGATCGGCACCCGGAAGCTTCCAGATTGTGCGCGGCATGGTGTATGCGATTCAATTGCTATAAGCTGTCAATGGAATTGCCGTGTAAATTTCGGTCGGCTTTATTTGCCATGCGCAAGGTATCCACCCAGATGTCCCAGTGTAGCCATGGATACAAATTGCAGAGTTAACGACAGAAAGTAGATGCCGCAAAAGAATACGCTGACGGCGTTCCACTCAATCAATCCACTCGAATGAAACACAAGATTGGCCTGCTGTATTCCGACCGCCAACGCGCCGGTTGCGAAGAAAACAACGCCCATGGCCAATTTCAAAAAAATGATTCGATACGAACGCCCTTTATAACGCGTGCGCCAATCGATAAAACCGGACAGCATGGTTAAAAGCGAAAAGCCTACCGCCACATATAGAAAGAAAAGTACGCCTTTTTCAAGCGAAGCCAATAATGATTCCATGCTGGCTACCGAATCACCCGACGGCGAAAGTATAATGGATAGAAATAACAGTACAATCGCGCCCAGAAACGCGAGCGGCATGAGCGCAATGGGTAAATGAGTCGCCAGAGGATGTAAACGCAGATTGGGTTGGTAACGCAAAACTTCCATATCAATCACCACCGGCAGCGGATGGCCGTGCACTTCATTGACGTGTAAAATGGCACCGCATACCGGACAGACCACCATTCCATCCGCATCCAGGTCATGAAACGACAACTCCAGGTGACACACCGGACAAACGAATGTCTTGCCGTACACCCGGGCCTTTACCCGCCGGGCGACGTACTCAATAATCTGTCGCGCATCATCCAGCAATGCGAACGCTCCTGAAGCAGGTTTCTCTTAGAAATATTTGAATCATAATTCGACTCCGACCTCTTTCTTGCGCAGTAGCTTACCTACAATGACCATCTTTTGAATTTCCGACGCTCCTTCATAGATTTGATAGATCTTGGCATCGCGAATTAATTTTTCGGCGGGCATTTCATTGCTGAAACCATAGCCTCCGAGTATCTGCGCACATTCTACAGCGGCTTCCATAGCCACATCCGAGGCGAACCACTTGGCCTTGGCGGAAGCCAGCGTATTGTCCTGTCCGTTATCGGCCTGCCAGGCGGCTTTATATGTGAGCATGCGCGCCGCTTCCAATTTGGTGGCCATCTCGGCCAGCTTGAAAGAAATTCCCTGGTTGGATATCAAGCGCTTATCAAAAGTGCGGCGGCGTCTGGAATAATCGAGGCCATAATTTAACGCCGTGCGGGTAATACCGTTGGCACCGGTGGCGATGATCGGTCGAGTCATATCGAACGCGTTCATGGCGATTTTAAATCCATCGCCCTCCTCCCCCACGCGATAACGCGCAGGCACGCGCACATCTTCAAATGTTACCCGTACCGTATTGGATGCATGCTGCCCGAGGTTTATTTCTTTTACACCCTGACTGATGCCGGGTGAATCCGCCGGCACGATGAAACCGGTATGCCGTTTTTCAGCCACCCGGGCCAACACGAAGTACCAACTGGCCACCGAACCGCCGGTAATCCACCACTTGGTTCCATTGATGACATAGTCGTCTCCATCGCGTTTGGCTGCCGTGCTGATGCGATTCACATCGGAACCCGCATCCGGCTCGGTCACCGCATAGGCCGAAAAAATCATCTTACGGGTCATGGGTTCCAGGAATTCTTTCTTCTGTTCTTCGGTGCCGTGTAGAATTAGCGGAAACTGGGAGAGTCCATTCGCGAACAGGGCCGTGCCGATGCCGGTGCATCCCGCGAATATTTCTTCCATGCTTAAGACACCTTTAAGAATGCCGTATCCTTTTCCGCCGTACTTCTCCGGAACGTGGAAATTCATCAGCCCCTGTCGAAAGGCTTCTTTACAGATGTCCATGGGAAATTCACCGGAACGATCGTATTCCACGGCGCGGGGTGAAATGAACTCGCGGGTAAATTCACGCGCGTGTTCAATCAGACTTTTATCTTCCTCCGTCAGACTGAATTCAATCATGGCTCTTTTCTCCAGGTGCGTTCACTTTGATTATATCCAGACGCGGATTAAGTACCGCATGCCTGGCGCGTTCCAGAGTATCATCTGCACGCAGCTCATTGCGGGAATAACCGGACGAACGTAGCGATTGCCGACCGAAAACAAATTTTAATCCATAATATGAGAGCACAAATGTAAGCGCGTTATTCAAGACAACGATCATAACTCCCAGAGCCGACACTCGACCTGCGTTAAGAAAGCGCAGGGCAGGCGCATGGATGACCAATACCTCCAGCAATAACGCTGCCACCAACAACACCGAAGTAATCAGCTTGATTTTATGTCCGGACAACCAGGCGCCGTACTTGTGATTCCGGGCACCGACGCCGCTGAAAAGCGTGGGCAGAGCGGCGAGCAATGCAATCCACAGTCCGGTTACGTATATGTGCCGCCAGACCAGGGGCGTAAACTCGGCGAACGTAACCTCAAATTCGGCCAGTAAATAAGTGAGACTGATAATAGGAATGATACCTGCAATGGTATGCGACATCATGGAATGTATGTGCAATCGACGTTTTAACATAATCAGTAGAGTTTTAATAAAAAAACCCTACTGATACCATATTACATACCGAAGCAATCGTCACGAAAAAAGTTAGGCCGTACACCAGGGCCATTACCCGGATTAAAAAGCATCAATCCGACATACGATACCGAACTCACACGTCGGAGCGAACCGATCATGCCGAATCGGTCTGAATGGCAAGGCGTAGAGCATCTTCCAGGCGATCATCACCCCAGAACAATTCCGACTCAACGATAAAAGCCGGAGCACCGAACACACCCAGTTCGATTGCTCGATCCGTCGTCGCGCGTAAAGCCTGTTTGGTTTCCTCCGAACGCGAGCGCTGAAAAATCGTGTCGGACGCGTCGGTTAATTGTTCCAGAATTCCGCTCAAAACGGATTGATCGGCAATATTCGCATCATCAACAAAGTTGGCCCGATATACCCGGCGCACAAATTCGGGTAACCAGGGTTCCCGGATAGCGGCGGTTGCAATGCGCGCCGCACGCAAACCATTGCGCGGAAATTGAGTCGGTTTCTTAAAATCCAAATTGTACAAAGCGCAACGCCTTTCCAGATCACGCCACATATAACGCCCTTTGGCCGGATAAATGTTAAAGGGTGAATCGTTCCAACCCTGCGCTTTAAATATGGGACCGAGCAAAAAAGGATGATAGCTTACGGTTACTCCGTGCTCCGCCGCTCGTTTTTCAATACGTTGCGCCGTAATATGCGAGTATGTACTGGCAAACTCAAAGTAAAAATGTAATTGTACGGACATATTACACTCCACCAGCGGGCTGCTTTTTCAACAAACTGTCAGCGCTCATTGTTATGGGATGAGCGCTCAGATCTAAATCGGCGCGTTATAACAGATGGCCGCCGTCGATTGTATTCAATCACTCCACAATTCAAAACCTTCCAGATCAAACCAGGGAGCGAGATCACCACCACCCGCGGCTACGGCCTGCCTTTCCTGTTTACGACGATCTTCTTCATGAAGTCGGCTGCCGCCATGAAAGAAAACCAGACCGGCACTCAAACGGGCAATTTCGCGTAGATCCGGAGTTACCTGCGCGCCGCGATAAGTCGGAAAATGTTCGGCAATGAAATGCGTTGTAAATCGACCGGCGCGGAATTCCTTATGCGCCAGTACATCGCGCAGAAAATCCAGATTGTTAGCCGGTCCGAACAGCACCGTATCATGCAGAGCCTGACGCATCAAATCAACGGCCGCGCTTCGATCGCCGGGATGGTGTACGATAATCTTGGCAATCATGGGATCGTAATAAATGGAAATTTCGGATCCATCGGTAATGCCGGCATCGACCCGTACTCCCGGCCGGGTGGATGCCGCGAATTTATGAATTTTGCCGGTGGCGGGCAAAAAATTGCGCATGGGATCTTCGGCGTACAATCGCACTTCTATGGCATGGCCGGTTTGTTTTAAGTCGTGCTGAGCAAAGGACAATCGTTCGCCGCGCGCCACCCGGATCTGCTCGGCCACCAGATCCCGATTGGTAACCAATTCGGTAACCGGATGTTCCACCTGCAAACGCGTGTTCATTTCCAGAAAAAAGAACGATTGGTCCACATCGGAATATATAAATTCGACCGTACCCGCGCCCTCGTAATTCACCGCCCGGGCGGCCTTGACCGCCGCGTCGGCCATGACGGTCCGGGTAGCATCGTCCAGTGCCGGACTGGGACTTTCCTCGATAATCTTTTGATGACGACGTTGTATCGAACACTCGCGCTCGAATAAATGCACAATGTTGCCGTGTCGGTCGCCGAATACCTGGATCTCTATATGCCGCGGGGCCTGCACAAACTTTTCCATGAAGATGGTATCATCACCGAAGGCGTTGGCCGCTTCGCGCCGGGCCGAATCGATGGCGTCCGCAAGTTCTTTTTCAGATGTCACCACGCGCATACCGCGTCCGCCACCGCCGGCGGAGGCCTTGATCATAACCGGATATCCGATGCGATTGGCTTCGGTTCGGAACGTATCCATGGAAGTCTGCTCCGCTCCCGGCGCAAAGCCCGGCACTACCGGAACACCATTGGCCTCCATCAATTGGCGGGCGCGAATTTTATCGCCCATCTGGTGCATGGTCTCGGGGCGCGGACCGATGAAGGTAATGCCTTTCTCGGCCAGGCGCTGTGCGAATTGGGCATTTTCGGATAAAAAACCGTAGCCGGGATGCACAGCGTCCGCGCCGGTTTGATGACAGGCATCGATGATGCGATCGATGTTTAAATAAGAAGCATTCGCCTCCGGTGGGCCGATCTCCACCGCGTCATCCGCCATCAGGACATGGGGCATATTGCGATCCGCCGTAGAATATACGGCCACGGTTTTGATGCCCAGCTCTTTACAGCTTTGCATTACCCGCACGGCAATTTCACCGCGATTGGCGATCAGAATTCGATTGATTGGATTTTCTACGGCATCTGAGGTCTGCATACAGGAAACATGTGGCCGGCCCTTGCGCTGTCGACTACCATTTTGCCGTCACATTGCGTCTCAAGGCCGGACGGTTCACAGACGATAGGAGCAATAGCGGGCCGTACATTCATTTCTGGGCTATCTGCCACCGAAATCGAGCTCCGGGAGACACCAATGAAAGCACGTTTGATTGCCTGCATACTGATGGGCCTCATGGCCCTGGGCTGTCGCAGCGCCACCGAGCCCGTGGCCGCACTGACCGAGCCGGACGGACCTCCGTATCTGGGTGTTATTTACGTCGATGTGATAGCGGGCGTTTATATTGTCGATGTGCTTCCGGAAAGTCCGGCGGAAGCGGCGGGATTAAAAGAAGGCGACACGATTCTGGTTGCCAATGGAGCACGCATTATGGGCGGCTTCAATTTCAAAAGCCAGATTGTCGCTCTGAAGCCGGGTGATACGATTGATCTGCTGGTTGAACGCGAAAATGGCAAGCGCGATCAGTTGCGTGCCGTATTAAAAGCCAGGCCCGAAACCGTATTATTCGAATAATACTTAAAGTCAAAATTGCGACTGCGGGCTTATTTCACGACAACGGGCTTCTTATAAGAAAAGTTAATGGGCAGCAGTTCCGTCAGAGGATACTCCCTGCGATAGCTCTCCGTCAGACAGGAGTTCAAAAAAATTATCAAAGCGTTTTCCAGCGGCTGACTGAGTTCGCGAAATTTCAATTCGGAGTTGTGAATGATGCCGCCGATGCTGTTCATAATACCGACCGCTACGGCTTCCGCATCCAGATCGGGCAGGATGTAGCCCTGATCCTGGTCATGCTGGATGACCGCATGCCATTCTTCTTTAAGGCGATTCACATAATCATGCAGCAATTCTTTCAAATCGTCGCCCGGCAATCCCTTCTCCTGTAAAAGGGCGATGGGCAGATACGCCTGCCGGCGTTTCTTTTCCAGAATGATAAACAGGTTCGCCTTTACGCGACGCACCATTTCGGATTTGTCTTTTAGTGACTTTTCGTATTCAATTCGATCCGGATCGTTTTGCAGGCTTTCACGGATAGCCAGCACCAGGTCCGCCAGACAATCATCCAACGAATTCCAGTAGTTATAAAAAGCTCCCCGGGTTAGATTAGCGCGACGAACAATTTCGCAAACACTGGTTCGATGGTAACCTCGCAGCGTAATTTCTTCGAGGCAGGCTTCGCGGATTTTTTCCAGGGTTGCCTCACCCTTAACATATTTGGCCTTAACCAATTGGGAGCGTACACGACTCTTTTCTGCTTTCATTGATGAACCTGTCAGGAGAGAATGAATAATAAGGCGATAGTATTAGACGCGGGAATTGCAAGGAAAAATAAAAACAATCCCGATTTTATGATGCAATTGGGCTGTTTGAATTGAGACCCAATCACAACAGTATCACACAAGGAGCAACTATGTCAGATTCCAGACCACATTATACCACACCCATTCGACGAATTACCCGGACCGATTGTGAAACCCTGATTCAGCTCACCCTGGCGGAAGATACGCCGGCAGGTGACCCTACATCCGAATCGATTTTCTCATTTGAACAACATGGTACCGGACGCATTGTGGCGCGGGAAAGCGGTGTGTTATGTGGCCTGGCTGTTATCGAACATCTGTGCGAAATCAATCGAGAACGCACCGGTCATGCAGTACAATATGTCAGCAGTTTACAGGATGGTCAGCCCTTTAATGCGGGGGCGCAGTTACTACAATTGCATGGTCCTTTGCCTACTATACTTACACTGGAACGACCGGTACTGAACTTTTTGCAATACCTGAGCGGCATCAGTAGCGTGGTAGCGCGGGCAGTACAGGCGGCCGGACCCGACATTGCAATTCTGGATACCCGCAAAACAATTCCCGGCTATCGCAAGCTGGCCAAGTACGCCGTCTATTGCGGAGGCGGTACGAATCATCGTATATGTCTGAGCGACATGGCCATGATCAAAGACAATCATGTGGCCGCTGCGGGCGGTATAACGAACGCTGTTCAAGCAATTCGAAAACGACATCCCGATTTACCGCTGGAAGTTGAAGTGGACGCACTGGAACAACTTTCGGAAGCCCTGCCTCTGCAACCCGACGTGATTCTGCTGGACAATATGCGACGCCCGGACATAGAACGGGCCGTGCGTATGGTTCAATCTCACGCAGCCGACAATGGCGGACGGGCGCCCTTTATTGAAATCAGCGGCGGCTGGCGTCCGGATCAACTGTCGGAATTGCAGGGACTCGGTCGGTTGGGTGTGAGCATGGGCTATCTGACCCACACCACTCGTTTTCTGGACCTGAGCATGGAATTTGATGATCAATAAGCGGACAAAAGCGAGCCGATCGGCACAGCACATAGTTGCGCAACAGGTTTTATAACGGCGATTTCAGGGCCGGCTTCCGCAGTGTCGCGCGTTAGAATGCATATAAGTGTGGTGTAAATCGATCATTTTCCCGATGATGTTAGCATGTCGGAGCGAACCGGGACCGCTATGAGCGCAGCGAAAGAAAAATACAATCAGGGTTTGCAGGCTGAAAAAGAAGGCCGCTTTCAGGATGCCCTGCGCAATTATCGGGCGGCAGCCCGGGCGGACGCCTCCTTTCGACCGGCCTTTATCAACCTGGGTGCGTTGTATTCCCGGGCTAAGCGTCCCGATCTGGCGTTGGGATTCTTTCGGCGGGCGCTGGAGCTGGGCAGCGACGATGCCATATACTTCAACCTGGGTTCCGAATGTTACAAGCTCCAGAATTACGACGAGAGTGAAAAGTTTTTGAAACAGGCCTTGAAGCTGAATGTGCGCCTGCTCAAAGCGCACATCCTGCTGGCGTATCTCTATAAAAACCAGAATCGATTGGATAAGGCGGAAATCTATTTTAAAAACGCGCTGAAAATAGAGCCGGCCAATCGCATGGCGGCCCTGGGTTACTCGGTAACCCTTTCGGAAGCGCATCGATACGCGGAAGCCCTGAAAATTGTAGAAGCGTTTTTGCGCCAACAACGCGCGGATGAATTCATGAACAATCTACGGGCGGGATTATTGCTGAAGCTGAACCGCACGGAAGAATCGTACAATGTGTATCGCAAGCTGGCCGGCGAATCGAAAGAGTTTGTTTCGTTTACCGATCACCTGAAAGCGGCGCGCACGGAAGCCGATGCCGAGTACGAACGCATGTTCAGCGGCATCGACGATCGCATTCAAGAGCGCACCGCCCGTTTGCGTGAAAAAATCGCCCGCCGCAAACAGTTGATGAAAAACGGAGTCATGGATTCTTCGGCCCGCAAGAACGGCATTGAAGGCGCCATGGACCTGGAAGAAGATTTGCGGGAAGACTTAAAAGACATGGTGGATTTAAGTTTTCTTCATCTGTTTAATGGGGATACAGAGAAGGCGCTGAAGTTTCTATTCCAGGCCCGCAAAATGAAATCGGAAGGCGACGAGTCGCCCTGAATATGCCCGCGCGATATTCGCGCTCCCGGCCTGTTAAACGCCGCATGCGTTGACGACTCATAAGTCCAAATCCGTACTTTAACGGGTGAAATACTCCGCGACCCGGAATTATAAACCGCTCATAATCCCTTACCCGTATTCAATGTACATTAGCGAAAAACACGTGACAGATTCCTGATCTATTGGCATTATATAACTACAGAAATTCAATCTGCATTTCTGATAAATCATAAGGATATTTTCATACTGGAGTCGGCAATGTCAGAATACCATGAACCGGTGGAAGAGTTAACAACCGAAGCCCGTGATTTTCATCGAGCCATGCGCAGCTTGATCGAAGAAATCGAAGCGGTCGATTGGTATAATCAAAGAGTGGTCACCTGTGGTGACGAGAACCTGAAACGTATCCTGGCGCACAATCGCGATGAAGAGATAGAGCATGCCTGCATGACTCTGGAATGGTTGCGGCGCAGAATGCCGGGCTGGGATGAAAACCTGCGCACCTATTTATTCACCGAAGGCGAAATCACGGAACTGGAAGAAGAAGCCACGGGCAAAGCCGATGGTTCCGATTCGACCGAATCTTCCGGTGGTCGGGGCGGCTTGAACATTGGCAGTCTGAAAAGCAGCGATCCGCCCAATCAGAGTGCGCATTGATGTACTGCGTCTCCGGGGATTGTAGCAACGCCTCGCCGGACGCAAACAAGGAGCGACTATGGACTTACTGAAGCGCAATATGGCCCCCATTCCCGCGGCAGCCTGGACCGAAATCGATCGGGAAGCGACGCGGGTTTTGAAAACACGATTATCGGCTCGTAAGTTTGTGGATGTGGACGGACCGCACGGACCGGCCTATACGTCCGTAAACCTCGGCCGCCTGGCCATGCCGGGCAATCAGAACATGGCACCGGAAGGTGTGGGCTATGGTATCTATCAGGTGCAACCGTTGGTGGAGTGCCGGATTCCATTCGAGTTAAACATCTGGGAACTGGATAATTTGATGCGGGGCGCCGATCCGGTAAATCTGGATCCGGTGGCGACGGCCGCCGAAAAGGCCGCTTCTTTTGAAGACCGGGTAGTATTCAACGGACTGCAGGAAGCCGGTATTGTGGGCATCCAGCAGAATCCCAATCACGACCCGATCCCCATGGGTTCCGACGACAATGCATTGCTGAACGCCATTTCCCGGGGCATTCTGGTTTTACAGGACGCGGTGGTGGAAGGACCATACGCTTTGATAGCGGGCAGCAGCCCGTGGCGCCGGCTGGCTTCCCATTTGCAGGGTTATCCGCTCTATCGGCATGTGGAACGCTTGATCGGCGGTCCCGTGATTTACTCTCCGGTGATTGATCATGCCTTTCTGGTCTCCCTGCGGGGCGGCGATCTGGTTCTGACACTCGGACAGGATTTCGCGCTGGGTTACGAATCGCACACGGCCGAATCGGTACGTCTATTCTTAATGGAATCGTTTACCTTTCGTGTGCTGGACCCGGCGGTAATTGTGATGCTGCAGAGTTAATCCTTTTTACCGGCGACATCATTGCTCAAATTGACGTCACCTACCGGATGGATTGTTTCCTGATGGTAACGTTTCCTGTTGTCGTCACTCAATTGAGTTACGCTCGGCCTCCAACCATGCGCGCACACGCATCATGGCCACCCGATCGTTATGTGCCGTTTCGCGAAAGCCATAATCATGGTACAGAGCGGCGGCATCTTTCGTTACCAATAAGCCGGTTAACCGGGCCAGGTCGGGATGTTGGACGGCAAACTGAATCAATTGCCGACCGATAGCGCGGCCGCGCCATTCCGGTAATACGAATACATCCGCCAGATAGTACATCGTAGCCCGATCGGTAACCGCCCGGGCGTAGGCCAGCATGTGTTTTGTTTCCGGATGGTAGGCCGCGAAGTTTAACGACCCCCGTATGGAAGCCTGCACACTCGCAAGTGAACGACCCCGGGCCCAGTATGCCGATTCGCTTAAAAATTTATGAATGGCGAGCGTATCCAGTCGTTCCGGATCGGTGGAAAACTCCGGAGTGAAATCCATAAGCCGATTCTTGCCGGCCGGGAGAAAACTGAAAACTCATTTCGGCAATGTACTGCGAACTTATTTTAATTTTAGGATCAGGTCCGATCCCTCTTCCGCTTCCGCCAGGTCCATAAGCGAAAAGCGCGCAATCACCACGTCCCCGGCCGGGATTAATGTTATGTTCTTTCGGGCACCCGTAGCGCGATTGATCAGCGTAACCGATTCTACATCCAGATTGCCCGACAGGATTAAATCGTAGGTTGCGCTGGAACCCATCAACTGAGCGATGCGCTTGCCCAGTTCATCCATCTGGGCGTTACCCTCGTCCATGGCCTGTTCATCTTTATCCTCGCCTTTCGGCCGGTCGGCACTATGCTCGTCGGCATCCGAATCTTCATCCTGCGCGGCTTCGGTCTGTTCGTCCTCTTCCCCGGAAAGTTGTTGAGCCTGATCGGGTTCGAAGCTGAGAGTCAGAGTCTTATTGGCGGCGGAATATACCGGCAGTACTCCGCGCAGTTTTTCGCCTACGGCGCCCAGTTGATTCATACCGGCGTTGACGTTCACCTGAAAGCCCACCTCGCTATCGGTTTCCACCTTGTTGACCTCGGGATTGAAGCGCTCGTCTTCAAACTTTGTCCGCATTTCGGTGACCATTTCATCCATGCGCGTGGTAAAATCTTTCCCCTCTTCATTGTTCTGCTGATCCATTTCTTGAATGGCCCGGGCCACGGTCAAACGCCAGCTGATCTGCATTTGATTCTGCGCATTCAGATGCAGAACATGTAAAATATGGAAACAGGCCGGCTGTAGAGCCAGAGCCATACATACGAAAGTAAGGGTGAATAGTTTACGCATTCTGCAATTCAGCATCAGTGCCGCACACACACAACATTTTTTCACCGCTATGGCGAAATTGTGCCCCGGTTTCGCGCGCTGCTTCGGGAAAAGTATTGCGATGAGAGCATACCGTATTCAAAAACAGCCCGTATGTTGATCCACTTACGGTAATATAGTCACAT
>JAGRMX010000659.1 GCA_020441025.1 Leptospiraceae bacterium | reverse complement strand
GTCTGGCTACCGGCGCCACCCAATTGCTGGCGCGCTTTGGCGGCGGCGGAGTACCCAAACGCAGCGCGGCCATGTACGGCATGATGGGTTCGTTACCCAATCGCGGGGATTTACAGGAACTGGTGAAGGATTTGCTCGATCAGTTCACCAGCGCGAATAAGAAATAATTCTTATTGTTTATAATTATTTCCCACTGAACTGCGCCAGAATTTCCGCCAGAGGAATGCCCAGAAAGTTGCCGATGGCGAAACCGGCCAGGCCGCAGGTCAGACCGGATACGATCACCCGGCGATTTTTCAATGCTTCGGCCACCGGACCGACAAATGGCGGACCATACACGGCCGCCGTGGAAGTGATCAAAAGCGTATCCGCGTCAATGCGAAAAATCCAGCCCAGCAAAAAGTGCAACGATATGGCCCCCAGCATGACGGTGGCGGTGTAAATCAAAACGTTCAGCGATTCCATGTTCACCAGCGAAGCCGGATTGATCATGCTACCCAGCGCGACACAGAAAATATAGATGCAATACTCGCCGGACTCGTAGCTGCCGCGTAGATAGTGTACGAAAGGTACGAATGAAAGCGCGATTCCGCCCGCAGTCAGACCCAGCATGAGCACCGGTACGGAAAGAGCCGTGGCATCGTCGGGATCACCGAATAGCATGTCGGTCAACACCGCCAATCCGGCGGAAACAAGAATGACCAGCAGGGCCAGCAACACCGCCGTTAAAATCGATTTTGCGTCTTTTAGTTCTAACTTTGTCTGCGTTTCGGTTAATAGCGGATCGATTTCGGCGTCGGAACTATCTTCGTCGCGCACGCTGCGCATGGCTGCCGGAAACGGTTTTAAAAATAGAAGCGCGAAGCGTTGTGCGACGGAAATCAAAAATATAAAATATAACCCGCCCAGAATAACATCCGCCGTGTTGAGCAATACAAAGACCTCCTCGGACGTATTCAGGGCATAACCGATGGCGGCCATATTGGGAGTGCCGCCGGTATACACACCCACCAGCATGCCGGTAATTTGATGGGCGGGCATATCGCCCAGCAATCCCGGTAGAAAGAAAAAGGCCAGCACACCGGATACGATCACGCTGAACACAGCCAGTCCGAAAGAAACCAGAGTGGGAACGGCCTGGCGCAACCACGCCCGAAAATTTGTGGAGTACAGTAACAGGGGAATGGAAAAAACCAGCGCCGCGTCACGAATCGGTTCATACACCGGTGAAGAGGGCACTATGCTGCCGTCAATAGTGCCGCGTAAAGTTTGAATCAGGGAGCTAAGGCTCAGATCCCCGGCAAAGTATTCTTCCAGTGGGAGGAAGGCCATGATGATTCCGCCGGCATAGCACAGAACCACCGGCCC
>JAGRMX010000658.1 GCA_020441025.1 Leptospiraceae bacterium | reverse complement strand
CCCATCGTCACCGGATCAATTGTTTTTATCGATCGAAAAGCTTGCGAAGCGCAGTCCGCACATGCGGCCACCGTCGGGCGAAAAGGGCTATGACCTGATGGATTCAATAACCGCCGGAACTCGACTCAAAGACGCGTGGCGGAGACTATATCCTGATTTTGATCGGGCGGTTCCGCATTGGCGAAGGTTCGAATCAACTCCACCCGGTTTCCTTTGGCGTTATAGTTTACGCGATCAAATTGCTGCAGTGTAATCAGAATACCGCGGCCGTGTAAGAGATTCTCCCGGTTCAGATCCTGTATGCTTCCACCGGTCACCTGGCTGTGCTCAAAACCTCCACCTTCATCGGTAACAACATAGCGCGCATGCTCGGCAGTCAGCTCATAATCCACAATGACCTTTCGATTGCGGTAACGCGGATCGCGCAGACGTTCATTAAATAAGCGCATATATGTGGAGTCCGCCAGGGATCTGCTTTTTTCATCGGCGGTGATATTCAAATTGCCGTGCTCGATTGCATTGACGATGATTTCCCTGAGTCCCATACGGGCCCCGGCCGCTTCCGGTCCGCTGATCAGGTGAAACAAAGGCGCCGTAATACGCTCGCTGATCAGTTCGGCTACGTTTAAATTATTATCCAGTACAAAATGCTTGCTCTCGGTTCGGGTATAACGCAACAGTTCATCTTCCGGCACCGAGGACGCCGTCCCAAATAGGATATAGCGGTCATCCAGATCGACACAAGAAAGTCGTACCAGCATTTCACGCGGTTGTTCCATCCGGGTACGCAGATCGACTTTAAATTGTACGCTGCGTTTTTCATTGCGCGCTTTCAGCAGCTTTTCTTTAACCACCTCTCTTCTAATAAAACGGGAGCTTTCATCGCGCACGAAAATCAAATCCTGGAAAGGCAGACCGATCAATTGCTTCACCTGAAAGCCCAGACGGTCGCGCACACTGCGATTGACCGATAAGAATTTAAAATCTTCATCCAGAGAGAAAATAATATCGGGTGAGTTCTCAAACAAATGCAGGTATTTGCGTTCCGCACGCTCGGCTTCGTTACGCGCCCGGGTCAATCGCAACATACGCTCCGTCAATTTGCGCACGCTGCGCTCACGGCTGCGATGCAAATGATTGAAATGCACCGACATGGAAATCATAAACAGGACCACGAACACCAGGAACGATTCTTCCACGTATCCGGCCATATCGCCGAATTTTAAATAACCGGCAATTTCGAAACTGATGGCGGCTCCAAAGAGCAGAAAACCTACCACTGTGAGGCGGGCGGCATAGAATCTGCGTCGGGCGGCACCCAGAGTGCGATATAGACCGTAACCGAAAGCGATCAGAATATGTAGCAATACGATCGGGATGCCGAATTTTACATAATACGAAAATCCCGTTTCACTGACGAGAC
>JAGRMX010000657.1 GCA_020441025.1 Leptospiraceae bacterium | reverse complement strand
CGGGCCAATGAATCATTCAGGCTGTAGAAAACCGGAATAATCAGTAAGACTGCACTGGTACCCACTAATAAGCCCCAGGTCATGGCCATTACCATGGGCGATACAAAGTGATGAAAGCCGCCGATCAATCCGTAGGCGGTCGGAATTAGCCCCGCCACCGTGGTCAGAGTGGTCAGGACAATGGGACGCAGGCGCAGTCGGGCGCCCTGGATAATCGCTTCCCGGAATTCTTCCGGATTCAGCCGCGTATGTCCGGCGCTTTCGCCGATGCGTTCGGCTTCATCCACATCATGTCCCGAACGCAGGCGATTGATGAATTCTACCATAATAAGAGAATCGTTTACCACCACGCCGGTGAAACCGAGTATGCCGATCATAGCCAGCATGGAGAGGTCGTAACCCTGAATGGTAAATGCCAGCAGAATACCCACCAGACCGAACGGAATGGCCAGGATGACCATCAACGGCTGACTGAATGAATTGAATTGCACCACCAGCAACAAATACATGGAAAGGATCGCCACCAGAATGGCCACACCCATGCGGATTTGAAACTCCTGGCTCTCGCGCGCCTCGCCACCCATGTAGATTTTAAAGCCCGGATATTCCTGTTCTACGTTGGCGAATCGTTCTTTGAGTTGCGAGTATATCTGATCGATGTTTTGCGTTTCCTTATCGATTTCTCCGGTGATCTTATTCGATCGATAGGAGTTATAATGGTAGTACGCTATCGGCGAAGTTGTCCGCACGCGCCGCACCAGCCGTTCCAGCGGGATTTGATTGCCCAGTGGATTGCTGACGTACAATCCGCGCAGCGGATTGGCCGGGTCCTTGCTGTGCTCGTCCAGAATAACGCGAAACCCTACGCGCTCATCGGGCGTCTGTAAATGCGTAACGACCGTGCCGTCAAAAGCGGTGCGGATGTTGCTGGCTATGGTGGCGACGTTTAAGCCCGCCTCGGCGATGGTTTCATAATTGGGCAAAAGACGAATCTCTTCTTTGCCGATGCGATGGTTGGTCTGGATACCGTGCACACCCAGTTTTTCCATTTCGGCGCGGACCACTTCCATCAGAGCCAGGCGTTTCTCGTTATCCTGGCCCATGATTTGAATTTCAATCGGTTGCCCGACCGGTGGGCCACCCGACATCACAAAAAAGCTCACTTCAATCTCTCTCTCCGGGTCGCGCTCAAGTACTCCGTCGCGAATCAGATCATTCACCGCATGGGCGGATAATTCCCGATTGCTGGCCGGAGTCAGAACCACTTCGATCATGAACGCGTTGGCGATCTGCTGGACCGAATCGGTGCCGGGATCGTACTCATTGCCGACAAATGTACGATATGCGTACAGTACATCCGGCGGAAGCGCTTCGATGGCCGCTTCCACTTTTTGCGTGGCCGTATTGGTGTAGTTTAAATTGGT
>JAGRMX010000656.1 GCA_020441025.1 Leptospiraceae bacterium | reverse complement strand
GTACACGATCCTATCGAGTATGTACTGGCGGCCACCCACGCGGCCACGGCATCGGATCTGGCATTTTACGAGTATTTACAAACGATTGAAAGTGCGCGCGTATTTGAAAGTTATGGTTTCACGTTCGCTGCCGCACCATGACTTTTTCAGAACTCGTTGCAATTCTCTGGCGTCCGATCAGCGCGGCCGAGTGGTCCGCATTGCTCCTGTCACTACAGGTCAGTCTTATTTCTATTTTACTGATCGCGCTGCCCGGTGTCCTGATTGCCTGGCTGCTGGCGCGCGTTTCCTTTCGTGGCAAAAGTTTTCTGAATGGGTTGGTTCATCTGCCGCTGGTAATGCCGCCGGTAGTCGTGGGTTACTTTTTGATATTATTGCTGGGACCGCGCGCCTGGGTGGGATCGTTTCTGGAAGAGCAGTTCGGTCTGGTACTCGCGTTTCATTTTCAGGGGGCGGCTCTCGCATCCGGTATCATGGGCTTTCCTTTGCTGGTTCGTTCCGCGCGTATATCATTTGAACACACGGTGATTCCGCTGGAAGAAGCGGCGCGCACCCTGGGAGCTTCGCCCTGGCGTGTTTTTTATACGATTACATTGCCGCATGCCTGGCCTGGAATCTTGAGCGGTATCATTCTGGCGGCCGGTCGCAGCTTCGGAGAATTCGGCGCTACCATCAGTTTTGCCGGAAACATTGCGGGGGAAACGCGAACATTACCGCTCGCGATTTTTTCCAGCCTGCAATCTCCCGGAAATGAAGACAGTGCCTTACGATTGGCTCTGATTTCAATTTTGCTGGCATATGTTACATTGCTGGCCGGTGAATATTTTATACATAGATCCGGACAGCGATCATGAGCGCCGTCACGTACGACATTGTAATGCGCATCGAGCGCCGGGCATTCGCGCTGGATGTTGTTATAAGAACCGACTCGCGCTGTGTGGGCATTCACGCGCCGGTGGGCTCGGGTAAGACCACCGTTCTGCATGCATTGGCCGGGCTGATCAAACCGACCGATGGTCATATTCGTATCGATGGTCGCTGTTATTTCGAATCAACCGGTCGACTGCATTTATTACCCGAGCAACGCAGAGTCGGCTATGTGTTTCAGGATATCCGACTGTTTCCACATATGTCGGTTAAACGCAATCTATTGTACGGGAATTCCGCGACGAACAGATCAACCGTATCGCAAAAAGATTCATCCTGGAACTTTGCCGAGCTTGTAGAAAGACTCGAACTCAACGGTTTGCTTGAGCGGCCGGCCATGGAGCTATCCGGCGGAGAACGAAAAAAAACCGCCATTGCCCGGGCTTTGCTTTCTCAACCGGATGTTCTATTACTGGATGAACCCTATGCCGGCCTCGATGCTACCGGTGTTCGCACGCTGAACGGGTTGATTCGATCCGCAATGACCGAGTTTAATCTGCCCGTGATTATCACCGCGCATCAGAGCGATCAA
>JAGRMX010000655.1 GCA_020441025.1 Leptospiraceae bacterium | reverse complement strand
CGTTGGATTCGCGGCAAATGGTAGCGATGCGGTGCAGGTTGAATTTACGGTCGCGGCCGATGGCCTTATGGATGTTATACGAAAGTACCTTAATGACCATCGGATTACCCGGGGGGGGACTCGAACCCCCACGAAGTTTCCTTCCCAGGATTTTAAGTCCTGTATGTCTACCAGTTCCATCACCCGGGCAATGAAATTGGAGGCGTCGGCCGGATTTGAACCGGCGGTGAAGCTTTTGCAGAGCCTTGCCTTACCACTTGGCTACGACGCCATTTGGCCATGATGCTTCGCAAGCTGCCGTTGGTCAATCAAACTTTGACTGTCAGTTACCGTCGACCTTGTGGTGCTGGTATTTGCCGGACATGAACTCTTCCAGGGTCGGCGCCCGGTAATTGTCTTCACCGTCATCGTCTTCGTAGACAGGTTCGGTTTTTTTCGCGGCTACCGCAACCTTTTTGGCAGCAGCGGTTTTGGGGGTTACTGGTGATTTTTCAGTCTGGTTTACTGTTTTTTGGGCACTTGCTGCCATCGCCTTTTTTTTGGCAGCTTTTTTCGTAGCAGGTTGATGGCGGTCTTCTACTTCAAATGACTGCGACTGATCCGTATGAGCCTGGATTTTTTTTACTGAATGTGACCGACTGGATAGCCCGTTGCCAAAACCCCAACCCATCATCAATAAAAGAATGATGATGACTCCTATGGCAATCCGTATCCTGTTTTCACGTTTCATAAGCCATCTACCCGATTGACAACCGCTTCCAACCGAAGCGGAGCACTGATGACACAAATGTCATTTTGACGCCGGTATTGTCAATAACTGCAGCGCCCGCGTCAGAAGGACTTCAGTTTTTTCAGAATCTGGTTATAATCGGCTGCCGTCATTGAATTGGGAAAGTGTTTTACCAAACGGGCCAACCTGATTTTTTTGGAGGCGCTTTTTTCTATGACTGCCTTGAGTTCGTTAAAGTTCAGGTTTTGCATGGCATGGCTGCGAAAATCCTTGGCTTTGCCAATTAATCCTTCGAACTCGGGAACTCCGTTGGCCAACTTTCCATGGCAATTGATGCAGGCATTTTTATACAGGTTGGACGTAAGCGGCACTGATTTGCCTGGTGCAATCTTTTTGAATTTTTTAATAAATGCGCTGATTTCCTGGATCTCTGCCGCGCCGAGTTTTTTGGTAAAATGGTTCACCTTGTCGGTCAAAACAAGCTCATTTTTGGCCTTGATTGCCGCCGCTTTTTGTTCGAGGTCGGCTTTACCCTTGAGATTGGTGTTTTTCAACTCCAGGATGTCAGCCAGCACGCCGTCGCCATCCCCGTAAATCCCGTGGCAAGAACTGCAGTTTTTTTGCCATCCGTCTGCCAGAATGCCTCCGGCTTGCGTCAGGACGGTTAAAAAAGTCATTGCCAGCAAAAATGTAAGGGGCCGTTTCATACATTACAGAGATTGGAATGACCCAACACAAGGGCAAG
>JAGRMX010000654.1 GCA_020441025.1 Leptospiraceae bacterium | reverse complement strand
AACAGAGTGTGCTGGCGTATCGCTATCTGGTGGAACGTAAAGGACTGCAGTTCAACGTGCATATTAATGATCGCCTGCCGGATATGCTGTATGGAGACGCGTTTCGCCTTAATCAAATCCTGTCGAATTTAATATCAAACGCGTTGAAATTTACACGCGCAGGCGAAGTTAAAATCGAACTGGATGCGAAGATCGGCGAACACGACGACGCTGATACCATTGAATTAATCGGACGGGTCAGCGACACGGGCCCGGGCATTCCCGAAAAACAACAGAATCGCATTTTTGAATCTTTCATGCAACTGGATGAATCGGTGGCTTCGAATTTCGGCGGTTCCGGATTGGGATTGAACGTGGTGCGGGAATTGCTGGAATTAATGGGCGGGAGCATTCGGTTGATCAGTCCGACTCCCGATGGTACGCCGGAAAATCCGGGAACGTGTATGGAATTTCATATTCCGTTTCGCAAAGGCAGCGAACAGCACAATGGCAATCAACCTAATTTCAGCGATCAATTTCCGCGGATTCAAGCCAGGGTTCTTATCGGAGAAGACAATCCGGTCAACCAGCTGATTCTCACAAAATATCTGGAGAAAGCGGATTGTCAGGTGACGGCCTTTTCAAACGGGAAAGACGTGCTCGCGCATGCACTGGAAAACCACGCGAGTTTTGATTTGATATGTCTGGATTTACGCATGCCCGACATGGATGGTCATGAAGTTGTCCGGGAATTGCGTACGCGTGATATACATATACCGGTGATTGCCATTACGGCGGACGCTTACAACGAATCAATGAACCGCAGTGAACAGGTCGGTATGAACGCGCATCTGGTAAAGCCCCTCGAAGCTTCGCAGTTGTATTCCCGGATGCTGCACCTGTTGAAAAAATCGCAGGCCGGATAGCACCCGGTATGATGCGGGCTCTCCGGAGTGCCGTGCACGCTAAAGATATTCTAACCAGGAGTTGCTACCTTATTCGAGCAGCTCCGCAGGGTCGTTGTTCTGAATTTGTTTCCATTCCTGTTTAAACTTGTCCGGTTCGGTAATGGTTCCGGAAAAAAAGTACGCTTCCGCCGCTTTTCCCAGGGCGTATGTGCTGGAACCGGCAATGGACCCGGCGGCGGCCCAACCGGCAAACGGAATGAACTTGAGTAATTGCCGGGTGATATAACGCGATCCTCCGGCGGTTAATAAGTTTAATCCAACAGCGGATAAATACTCGTGTGCCGTTTCTCGACTGACGCTGCGGCAAGATAAACCCCCGATGACCGCAATCATCAACAATTGCAGCGGAGTGAGTACGATAAAATCGGATAACGGCGCGGGTGAGGCACCGATACCGGATGCGATGGCGGCAAAGCGTTTAATAATCGATGATGAAATCTTTCGTAACTGTTCTTTACGACGCAGAGCCTGAAAGAAGTCCAGCATGGCGGCATCGGGCAGTAACTGTCCGATCACATCCACCAGCGAATTCACATTCCAGTGATCATCCG
>JAGRMX010000653.1 GCA_020441025.1 Leptospiraceae bacterium | reverse complement strand
CACTCTATGTTACCTTCCCGTAAATCCAGGCGCGCCAGTTCATTGAGACCCGCCTGCGCTTCGAGAGCATTGATCATCATTTGTACTCGCGCTCCGATATCGATGCTGGAAACGTTTGCTTCGGCGGCGATCAGTTTACCGCGCTCCACATCACTCAAACGTATGGAAAAACGGTTATCGCTTTGATGTACGGTAATTATGCGGTCCGCCGCAAGTTGCCGACCAATGCGCAAATCTCGTTCGGTCAATCCACTCTGGGAGTGCGCCAGTTCGGCTAACATAGTTTCGCGCTCCGCCACATCGACTACATCACAGCAGGTGGATTGCAAAAGTCGTTCTTCGATTGCCGTGGTGATATTGGTATCTTCACCGACCACGGCCACAGCAAACTTCCCGGTAGGCTGGGCCAGTGCGGGCACCAGCATAAGCAATAAGGGGCAGGCCAGAATCAGCCTGGCTCTGTTCAATATCTTCATTTGTAAATCAGTGCCTGTGTGTTTCATGAATGTTGCTCCTTACTGCCCCACAATCGCAAAATCTCTACCCGCAATATCCCGCGTCGTCATGGGCTGCTGCCGCCCATGGCTTAATTCATCCACGCGATTGAATATGTATTTGCGCAAACCGCCGGCCGTAATCTGACCATTTTCATCACGCGCTTTGCCGCCCCGTATCCCTTCAATTACGGCCGCAGTAAAAAATCCATTGCCGATGCTTCCGGATTCATACGCGCTCTGGCTGGCAGTCGAAGCCGATATCTCAATTGTCCCTGTGCCGCGCCGCAGCTCCGGAAACATCTTCGCCATCTCCCGCTGATCTATACTGCGGGCGATCCTCAGTATCACTCCCCGGCGAGTTAAGCCTTCTTCCTCTTCACCGCGATTTAACTCGGCCGTCTGCGCCGGATGCTCGACTTCTTCGTGATCATACTGCCGCTCGGCCTGTTCCTGAGCGAACTGGGATGGCATGGTATTGACCGTGCTTTCGCCTTCGCCTGAATTACAAGCGTCGATCATCAGGATTTTCTGGCGGGCCGGAATACCGTCCATTAACTGGCGAATCATATCCAGGGGGATTGCGTTCTGCCAGGGGCGGTCTTTGTGAGACTGGCTGGTTATATAATAGAACAAATTCGGCGGTTCGGTGTAACGCAGCGTGGAAGGTCCACCGGGATAGATGTCACGCAGTAAACGATTCGCTTCGTTTACTGGTGTTTCTTTACGCATGCCGTGACCGGCGAAGAAAACGACTGCCGTATCGTCCACGGAAGTGTTTTCCAGAGTGGCGCGAATCCCTCTTAATGTATCGCGGGTGATATCCTGATCGGTGATGACTTTGATATGCACGTTTTCGAATTTACCCGTGCCGGATTGCTGAAACAATTCAGCTATGGCCTCGGCGTCGTCGATGCTGTACTGCAGGCGATTGAAACCATTGCGGCTCTGCGAATAATTCTCAGAGCCCAGGGCGAAGACATATAGATCAGGCTTTTTGTTTAACTCT
>JAGRMX010000652.1 GCA_020441025.1 Leptospiraceae bacterium | reverse complement strand
AACAGTTACATCGTGAGAAACTGGTCATCGCGCTTCCGGCGCAACGCATACGCGATACCGGAGTGGCCCCATTGGATCGCACCGCCGATCGACTGTACATTAACGATCCCGAGCGCCTGCAGGCGCGCTTGATTTGTCTGGGGGAAATGTTTCTCTCCCACCATTTCTCCGATTATTTTCCCGACAGTGAAATCGGCGCGCTCAAGAAACTCCGGGCGGATGAAGATAACATGCCGGCGGAGTTAAAACGCCTATCCGCCATGTTGCTGGAATCGCGTTCAACACTGGATCGTATGAGTCGCAATCATCTGCAAGTGCTGGCCGAGATAGTTCTGCTTTCCGATTGGTGCGTGCAGCATCAACAGGAACGTAGCACGGAGGCGGAAAACGCGGCGATCGGCGCCGCCCTGGCCCGCATTAAGAACAAGCACAACATCTTTACCGTCATGCAGAAGAAGGAATTTCGACTGCCGGAAGATATAGCCCGTAAAATCGTTCGCAGTGAAGTGGAAGGCATTGCCGGTTGCATCCTTCCCGAGCCCGGCGGTGGACTGGATGTTGCCGGCCTGCAGTTGACCGATTTTGACGCCATATATGCCATCAGTCTCGATCGGGGTACGTTGCAGGCGGCCATCGATTATGCCGTCGAATTATTTGAGAAGCGAGACATGGATCAAAACCTGCTCATATTAGAGCGATTGCTCGGCATGCGCGGCGGCGAATCCACCATGGCTACGAATAAGGTACCCACAGAATCTCTGGCGCTACTGCGCAAGACTCTACAAAAGGTTTACGGTCGCAAGCTACCCTGGTATGTGCGCCTGCTGAATTTCATCATACTCCGCAAACCGGATACCGCGCAAATACGCCTCATTCAAATGAAAGAGAGCGAGCAAGAACAGAAGCGCTATGAAAAGATAAAAAACGAGATTCTAAAGAGCAAGCAACAAGAAGCGCGCGCTCAGACTATCTCTCTGGCCCGGGAACGCGTAAAGTTGAGTTCCAATAATACTACGGATAGTGAGCGCCGCAAAAAAGGAAACGGCCGTGAGACCCGTATTGTAAACGCGCTGAAAGAGCAAATCAACGGACACTGGAATTCGGGATTGATTCCCACCCGGCGGGCTATCACCGGTAAACTGGACATGAAGCTGGCGGGCGAAGCGGGGACCGTACTGGCGCGACTGGACGCCGGCAGCACACAGTACGTCGATTTAATCAGCTTGAATCTGGATGCCGATTCCATTGTATACGCAACAATTTCCTACTTAACTGACAACAGACGGAGCTTAATCGAAAGACTCAAGTCCGATTCGGGCGGACAGAAATTTAAGCTGGCCGACGGCGGTTCCGGCAGTACGTTGACGGAAGCACAGCGACTCAGATTGGCGGATCTGATCCAGGACATTTAAAATCATCTCGTGTCCGTGATTCAAAAAAAACAAAAAAAGCGATTCGTCAGTCCGTATTAACGTTTTCGTGACGCTTTCGAGGACATGTCGGCC
>JAGRMX010000651.1 GCA_020441025.1 Leptospiraceae bacterium | reverse complement strand
ACTTCAGCCATGCGTTCGGCGCCTTCCGGTCCGAAATATTTTTCACGCAGGGCGCGGGTTTCGGCTATCTGGGCCTCGGAGCCCATTTCGGCCCATTCATCGTTGCGTAGATCCTTTTCCACTTCAAAAGCCTGAAATGGTTCCTGGCGTTTCATCATGGCTTCGTAATAATCGCCGTAAACTTCTTTGCGCAAATTCTCATAGGCGGCGACGCGTTCATCGCCGGACATACCTTTGGTTTCTTCCCGAAAATCCTGGAATGCGCGAGAGAAATCGTATTTGGCTTCTTCCAGACCGAAAACCAGGCGCGCTTCGTCATTGGAAAACAGTTCCCGGCGTTTCTGTCGAATCAGTTCATATTGCTCGGCCAACGATGTGTTTTCCGGAACTCGGAAAGCGGACATTTCCTCTTCGTATTTCAGATATTTCGTCAACAGCTCCGCCAATCGTTCGTTATCCGGCGGCGAAAAATTATCCATAATATACTGGCGTAACAACAGATTACACTGGTAACGTTCCATGTCTTCCGGGCATTTGCGCCGCATGCGCCATAGTTCGGATACCAGGTTGATTTCTCCCCGGCGGGCCATGTCCATAAGCTGATCGTAGGTCAGGGTGATTCCCTCGGAAAAAATACCATCGGCCGTGCCGGAAAGATCGGGATTGTTGAACGGTTGGTCCCAGCTTTCAAACTGGTGATCCGGCAGTTCGGTTATGGGGCCGTCGGAACTATCACCCGGACCCGAGGATGTCATAACCACAATTACGATAATCAACAGGAGCACAATCGCTCCGCCTACTATGTATAACATCTGTTTGCTTTTCATACCCTTTCCTGTAAACACCGGATCAATACCGGATGCGTTCTGCGTTATGTGTCTTATTTCACAGCAGACACTTTTTTGCGCGGCGTTGAAAGCCGCGCCTCGCATGATTCCGCGCCCGACGGATCTGTACACGACCGGTCGGAACCGGAGTAGAAGGGAATGCGAGTGGAATCATCTGTCAAGCAGTCTGTTAAATCACCGTATTTAAAATCGAATCGGCCGGATCAATGTGCGGCGTACAATTGATGCGCACCGGCTCCCAGCGCGATCCATGCTGATGGAAGACCGACAGGGATGTGTTCTGGATGTATTGCAATATTCTGAGGGCGGTGGTGGGTTTTTGTAGCGGCGCAAATGCGGCCGCAATCAACAAAGCGATGGGTGTACCGGAACTGATCAATAGAATGCGCTTGCCTTTGACTTTCGTTCGCACGGACAACACCGTCGCCCGGAATTGTTCGAAGGAGGGAATGCGTCCCCGGTCGGGTCCGCGTTCCAATATCCAGTGCCGCAACATGCGGGTCAACAGACTGCGATAGTTTTGTACCGCGTCCGGGTCCGTCGCGCGCTGCGAGTCTTTGTACAGCGAATCGGTCCAGCGTTCGAATTCCCGGCGGAAGTGATCGTCCTGCCCGCGCAGATCCGCCGCCAGAGCCGCGAATACCCGCGGTTCGATTTCATTCAATTCGTTGTGGGTCTCAGGTTCGGGGCAAGCTTCCGCCGACATCTCAGAGCGAATGAGTTGCAGGGTTTCCTGT
>JAGRMX010000650.1 GCA_020441025.1 Leptospiraceae bacterium | reverse complement strand
TATCCAGCGGGCTGGTGGTCAGTATGAAAAAAATGAAGGAACATGATTGGATGGGCAGCGTACTGCGCGCCACCTGGGTACCCGCTCTGATCATGTTCGTATTGACGATTGCCACCGGCGTTGCGGCCATGCTGGTCTGTCCCACTGCAAATACGCTGTGGAACGCTTTTCGGCAATGTGTCGTCGGTTAAAGCGGTAGCGGGCAGTCCGGTACGTTATGGATACCGGTCGGAGGGATGCGCATGCGGTTCGAATCAAAATGGAAATCGATAGGTATGGTCGTCTGCATGCTGCCTGCTATGTTCGGCGTACCCCATTGTACGACAATCGACGGAACCTATTACCTGCGAGCCGCCAATGCGGAGATGGATGAAAGTGAAAATGCCTGTCCCTATCCCTGTGCCCATATAGAAAAAGCGGGCTTTCATTTATATTTCTGGTCTACATCCAGTTCGCATCCGGTTATGCGGGGGGCCTGTCTGATACCGTTCTGGCCGATGGATACTGCGTACATGGATGGACTGGATATTCGGCTGTACTGGCGCATCATTCCACCGACATCGGCCGACGCATCGCAACCGACCGTGTTTCGGATTCAGAGCGATAGTTTTGTTGCCTATGACTCACAAAATCAATCCGAGCGGCCGCTGGGTCTTTCCATAGACAGTCTGAAGCCGGACGGGAGCGAGTACTATAAGTACTTCAGTTTCGCACCATATGCCGATGAATGGCAAACCGAATATGAATTCGCCGGCGATACCGAGCTACAATTTTGGTATATAAATCTAATATATAGCCAATTAGATGAGTTACGTTTACGCATTGACATACAATCCGAGGGGCGGGATATCCAATTTGCCGAGCTGGTACTGGAAACGGATAAGCTCTATGATTACACAGCCCTGGAGATTCCGCTGACATTCGCTCCGGTGAGATAATATGCAATACTTCGAAGACATCCCCATCGGTCAAAAATTTGAACTGGGCAGCGTGACCGTTACGGAAGATGAAATTATACGCTTTGCCCGGGAGTTTGATCCGCAGCCGTTTCATATCGATAAAGACGCGGCGCGCAATTCCATGTTCGGCGGTTTAATCGCCAGTGGCTGGCACACGAATGCGCTGTACATGAAACTTTTTGTCACCACCATGATGGAACAATTTGCCGGGCGCGGATCTCCGGGAGTGGATATGCTGCGGTGGAAGCGTCCTGTACGACCCGGCGATGTGTTGTACGGTGAATTCGAAGTACTGGAGAAGAAGCCCTATCGCGGTGGCATGGGTCTTATACGGGCGGCCAATCGTTTTTTGAATCAGGATGGAAAGGAAGTCATGCATTTCATCGGGTTGATGTTGATTGCCAGACGCGAAAGTCGGTAGCGCTGTATTTTTTCAATCGCGCCATTCAAGGGTGGTTCGGCGTTAAAAATCAATTATTCATAATTTCCGATATTACTATTGGAATAAATCGCATAAAAATCGCAAAAAAAGGAACGGAATTATAATTTCGGTCGAATCCATCCGGCCGCTTCGGTTACAATACGCGCAGATTTAGCAGCGGAGTATCCGATGATTACTGCATATGAAGCCGTTTCCAGGCCTCTCTCTGGATTGAAAATCCATACCGGTCGATTGTATTGATCG
>JAGRMX010000064.1 GCA_020441025.1 Leptospiraceae bacterium | reverse complement strand
ACCTGATGACTGCGTCTAAAAATAATTGATAGATCCTCTGTGAGCCTATATAAATCTGTCCCCAGGCTGAACATGGGAAACAGGCAATGATACCCTACCCGCTCCTGGAAACAATTGAATCCAGAGCCCGACAGGCGGAAGAGCAAACCGTCCGGGCTATTCACAACGGGAATGACGATGTCAACAGCTTGCTGCACACTTTTCTAAAAGCATTTAACCTGGAACAGGAGCATCCGGAAGCGTCCAGTCGAACTATTCTGCAAACATTTACCCGCAGCAATGCGGATCTGTCGGCTGCGGAAACACCGTTTTGCTTTTTTCTGAATTTGAATTTCAGCGAAGCCCGGATGCAGCGTGGATTTCCGGGGCTGGCGCGCTGCGTTGTAGGGCTGGATATACATCGCAGCGTATACGGCAGCATTGATCTGCATCTGACCTCCGAAGTAGAAATCGCCGAACTGAAGCAGATGAGCGGTCGACTGTACCGCATTTCGGCCCAGAGCTACATCCTGTTATTCACCCATACCGGGATTGTAGCCCTGCCGACGGGCGTCATCAACAGCATCCTCAAACCGCCGATTACAATATTTGCGCAGAGTTTTACGCATCTATTGCGTGACTTTTTAATTTACAGTGCCGGCGATCCCCAATTTCAGCACAGCGGTGAGAATGGCACATCCGCGGTATCCGGATTTGATTGTTCGCATGCCATTTATTTTTCCATCTATCGCGTTTAATCCAACCCCGGCAACAATAGCGGACCCGAACGGCGCTGCCCCGAATCGCCGGTCCGGATTTCGATTGTCTTATTCGATAGATACCGGCAAAATCGTTCGGACCGATGATCCGTATAATAGAAGAAATGTCCCTCAATGCCTGGCCGGCCCACAGACAGATGCTGTATGACGGTTGGTTGTTGCGTTTTTCTTCCGGATTCACGCGACGGGCCAATAGTGTGCAGCCTCTGTATCCGGGCGATCTTTCGACCGCGCATCGAATTCAAACTTGTGAGCAAATATACGCAGCGTTAGGCCTGCCGCCCCTGTTCCGAATAACGCCCATTGTGGAACCTTCCGATCTCGATTCCGTTCTCGAGTCTGTGGGCTACAAACAGGTTCACGCAACGATAGTTCTGGCGGGCCCCCTCCCACCGCAAGAGTTCGATCATGCTTTACCGGCCGGCGCTCGCTTCCATGTTTCCGACACCGCTCACCCGGAGGATAGCTGGTTGCATGCCTGTGCGACACTCCAGGGCTTGAATGTAGAACAGTCTCAGCACCTGGAACGCATTCTGTCCGGAATAGTGACCCGCCGTTTATTGGTGCGGCTGGAAATAGGTGGGCGCACCATCGCCTGCGCAATGGGGGTTATCCAGGAAGCAGCCGTGGGAATTTTTCAATTGGTAACCGATCCCGATTATCGTCGTCAGGGAGTGGCCCGCGCAGTTGTAGCTCATTTACTGGAACGCTCGCGTCAGTTCAGTTGTCGCCAGGCATATTTGCAGGTGGAATTATCCAATCGGGCGGCTCTGGCGCTGTTTCATAAAATGGATTTTTCGGAGATCTATCAATATCACTACCGCGTGGCGTCACCTCACCGTAATGTTTTGCAGTCGCAGTGACCCACACGCACCGACGTACATCCTTTATGGCTGCATTTCTCGACCATTGCGCCCATGTTGAGCGCTGCCTGTGTCCGCCTTGACCTCGTATCCCATTCGGGAAAAGTTGCTGCGGTAGGCTGAGCCTGAAGTGACAGGCCGATGCCGGGTGAGGTGCTTCGTACCTCAAGGGGGACCAACAGGAATGCTGCCGGTAATAATCAACGGACAGGGCTGGGAAGGCCACTTCGCCTTTGGCACATTGGTGCTGGGCTATATTTACCAGCGCTATAATTCCATTCGGGCCGGCTACTCTGTGGGTTGGTTTAACATGGCCTGGGGTGTGGCGATTCTATTCGGCATAGTATTCGCGCGGTTGTTTCACTTTCTATTCTGGGAAACCGATCGCTTTCTGGCGGACCCGCTCATTTTCTTTCAGGGCGGGGGCGGCGGTGCGGCCATTCTGGGCGGCACCATCGGCACCGGATTTGGCGGCTGGGTTTACAGTCGCTGGACCGGCGTGAATTTCCTGCACTGGTGTGAAAGTCTGATGGCGCCCATTGCCATCTGCCTCGCTATCAGTCGGCTGGCCTGTTTTCTAAACGGCGATGCGTACGGTCTTCCGACCGATATGCCCTGGGGAGTTATGTTCTCCGAATACAGCCTTGATTTTACGCGACACTGGCGCGAGTTGCATTTGCAGTACACGCTTTCGGCCGACCCGCTCACATTTTTATCGCAACATTTTTATGAGCACTACCGTTTGAATCTGAATGACATTCCTCTTCCGGCTGCGCTGGATCATCTAAAAGCTCAGGGAATATATACGCTGGCCGACCTGAGTCGCTTCTATCCGGGTACGATTACTCCGGAATCCATGAACGTGCTTAAAGAGAATGGGTTATATCCATTCCCGGTGGTGTATCCGCGCGTGCACGCCACCCAGCTATATGAGAGCTTGCTTGTGCTCGGAATCTTCGCCATCATATTCAAATATGGCCGGGCCGATTGGATGCGCCAGCGTCAGTTTTTTGTCTTCTGGTTTCTGTACGGCGCCAATCGCTTTCTGATTGAGATCATCAGATTCGACCGGAATGTGGCCGTCGCCAATCTGACTTACGCCCAGGTGATCAGTATTGTTTTAATGATCTTCGGCGCCGGTGGATATGTGTTTTTCACCAATCAATGGAAACAAAAGGGATTGCCCGAACCGGTGTTGAAGTAGTTGCCGACCGTCGCAGCCGATTCGTATATTTGAACGACGATTGCCGATTCCATCCGGATGATGCCGCACGAATGTCACGCGGCCGGAAACCGGATTCGACGAATCCGGATCGATTACATTTTTTTGATGAGCCTTTATGGATAGAATATCAAACGCCACTACCCGGGGAATACTCATCAAGGCGGTGAGTCATTTTGTTCCGGAAAAATCAAATCCGGTTCAACCGCTCTATTTTTTTTCGTATGACATAACCATTACAAATGAAGGCCGGGATGCGGCCCGATTGATCAGTCGGCACTGGAGAATCCGGGATGCATACGGCCGTGTAGAAGAGGTGCGCGGTCCCGGGGTGATCGGTCAACAACCGCGCCTGGAGCCTGGACAGAGTTTTACGTACACCAGTTTTTGCCCCCTGCCCACCGACTTCGGGATTATGCAGGGTACTTATCAAATGCGCTATGATTCAGGTGAGTCCTTCGATGCGGAAATTGCCCCGTTCCAGTTGATTGCTCCCCAGGCCGTAAATTGATACGGGTATAAACAGAGATCGACAGTAACCGGATATCGGACCGATGAATCAACCTCCTTCAGACTCAGGGTCCGATGCAAACCGCATCGGGCGATTCCCACTATTTATATGAAAATGGCGCGGTCCTGTCCAGGAACGTCCGACATTAATAGTAAGATTAAGTGTCGCTTCAAAACCAATTAGAATTATGTAAGCTGATAACGATCAGCCGGGAATTCCACGGTATTTGAATTGACGATGGTATAGGCCGTTCTGACCTTTGAATTGTATGTCGTTTACTCCCGAAGATAACATGTGCGAGATCCTGTTAAAGGTCATGCTTTCGGACGCGGAACGTGAGACGGGAGCCGGTGGAGACCAACTGGTGCCGGAGGATCGCGCCGTCATAGAGGACTGGCTACAGTCATTGCGAATGGAAGGCCCGGAATGCCGTCGGATAGCCAGTCTGATGAACCAACCCATTGACCGAATCCAGGCCGGCATGTATCGCAGCGAACTGAAAGCCGCGCTCATTTCCCGGGAGAATCGCGAACGAGTGCAGAGAATCCTCGATCGCATCCTGGGCCGTCGCAATACGGTCTATTCCCTCGAAGCAAAGTTGTATCAGGAAGTTCAGAATCTCATGGAAGATCGTTCCGGAATAGAACGTCTGGTTCAAAAAGCCAATGTACCTACCGCTTCGGTTATGGAGTCCGCACCGGGCGAATCATAATCGCATTGCGGCGCGGTTCAATCCATATATACCTCGACAACTCCGTATCGGGCCGTCTCATTTCAATCAATCCAAAACGCGTCAAATGTTATGCGGAATTTTCGGTTTGAAACCGGGTAGTTGTATGCTACCGTCTCTGATCATCAAGCGCATCGCTTCCGGATCAATCTTTCGTTCCGTTCGAATCACATCGAACCATTCACGGGCGGTTTGAAAATCGGAACTAAATGGTATCAACAGGCGCGCAATTGTACACTCCGGATCTTTGCCCATAAAAATACTGAAACACCGCGGATCCAGCCCCGCCTGCTTCAGAAGGATGACGATCATGGCAATGCCCATTCCGGCGCCTTCGATCGCATCGCCAAATTGAAGATAAAAATCGAATAGATTATCAAAATCCTGAGCCTGAACGAATTTTTCCCGGATGCGATTTTCTTCGGCGTTGTATAAACCGAATCGATTGATAACTTCAATGATAAGTACATCTTTTCGGGAAACAAAAGAAACTTTAAAATGTAAATTCTCAGCCACTACTCTGGGTTCCAATTCGCGCAATTGACTGCGAATCAACCGCTGCCGGAATACTTCCATTCCATGGTTATAATCCGCAAGGTTGGCCGGGTCTACGCGCAGCTCCTGGAACAGAATGCGCTTCATATTCGCTTTGATGGCGTTCTGAACCAGTTCGCGAACCGCGGCGTACACCGGTCCGATTAAATCGGATCGTCCGTATTGCAGCAGATAGAACTTAACCATCTTTTCCAGAATGGTCTCGCCGTTTTCGGTAAGCACGTGCGCCTGAAACGAAACCCTGCGACCGCTCTCAAATCCCAGATGCAGCCTGGCGCTGAGTGATGTTTTTGACTTCCCGGCGGACATGGGACTCAATCACCAAGCCTCTCGTGTAATACCTGTAAAACGCGTTGTTCATCGGCGGGCAACTGTACCGGTTCATTGCGATACTCTGCTCGCAATGGTAACTGCCCGGCATGATAGGCGGTTTTGCTATCGGCGAACTTCAGACCATGGGCGGTGGATACAACCGCCACGCTCTCCCGGGACCGTATGACACCGCTGTTCACCAGCTTGAACAAACAGGCCAGAGCCACTCCCGTATGCGGATCGGTAAACATGCCGTGCAGGTCCGCCCGGGCCGCAGCGTTGGCCAACTCTTCTTCGGTCGCCTGTTCGACCACTCCATCGAACTCTCGCAGCGTTCGACGCGCCCGGGGAAAGCTGACCGGGTTCCCGATCTGAATAGCGGAGGCCAGAGTAGAACGAGCCTGCATGGGAGTGAGTTCGTTCAATCCGGCCCGAAAACTTTCATATAATGGATTCGCATTGGCGCTCTGAGCCACGCAGATTCGAGGAAAGCGATCAATCAATCCGGCATTTTTTAACATACGAAAACCGGCACCCAGCGCACTGACATTACCCAGATTTCCACCCGGGATCACCACCCAATCGGGGACCTTCCAGTTCAATTGCTGCGCCAATTCTATGCTTACCGTTTTCTGGCCTTCGATGCGCAGGGGATTGAGCGAATTCGCCAGATACAGGGCGGGATCGGCCGAAGTCACCGCGCGTACAATGGCCATACAACCGTCGAAATCCGTATCCAGACTGAGCACCAGTGATCGATTTGAAATCGGCTGCACCAATTGGGCCAGCGAGATTTTTCCCGCCGGCAGAAACACCACGGTGGGAATGTCGGCCGCGGCGGCATAAGCCGCCAACGCGGCGCTGGTATCACCGGTAGACGCGCAGGCTACGGCTCGAATCGGTATGCCCCGGGCCCGCAGCGAACGAACATGACTGACCAGTACCGTCATCCCCAGATCCTTGAACGATCCCGTGTGGGTGATACCACATTGCTTCAACCAGAGTTGAGCCAGCCCCAGTTCCCCGGCCAATCGGGGCAGCCCTACAAGCGGAGAACGGCCCTCACCGAGTGTAACGATGTGTTCATCTTGAATTTCCGGCAGCACCCACTCCTTCTTGCCCCAGACCCCCGATGACCAGGGGTGATCAAAGGAGGCCATGCGCGCGGAAAAAACGTTTTTCCATTGCGTTGCCGAAAGAGTGTGCAGAGCGTCTTCCTTGTGCTCGACCATAAGCAAGCCGTCGCACTCCGGACAACGATAGAGCACCTGGTATAAATCGTACTGCCGGTTGCATTCCAGACATTCCAGATGGGCCCGCGCTCCCGAGATTGTCGTTGTTTCGTCGGTCATAAATATTAACCTGCTTGATTGCGCCTGTATCGGTCGAATAGGTACCCGGCGCTAAATATCATTTCTGGCAGCACCTGTTTTCAATTCCGTTGAATTGCGCTGCGACTTACTCCGCGTCATCATGATCCACTTTAAAGCGCGAAAAGGAGAATACCCCTTTCTTATCGCGTGAGTTCTCATCCATACCCGGGAAAATGCGCGTAAGTTCCAGATCAAAACGCATTTTCTCTTCGCCGATGTTGTTGATGACAAATTTACTGCTGAGTTCGTATTCAAGATATTGCAGCGGACGATTATTCTTCACACTGGCCGCCACCCGAAAGAGCGCGTTATAACCGATCAACTCCCGGCTAAGAATTTTTTCGTTACTCTTTAGCGGCTCGATTTTCTTCGCATGGGGCGGACGATAAAAAATATTGGAACCGGGCTCGACTGTGATTTCATATTCTTCCAGCCCACGGTCTTTTCTAAAAATCAGAATCAGCTGATCTTCTTTGACTCCGGCCATCCTGGTCTTTACATCCGAATCCAGTTGGCCGATTGACAATCGACGAATGCGTTCCTGCTCATCGATTAAAATTTCGCGAATATCCCCGACCTGAGGCGGCGGTGCGTCACGATCCGCTTTAACATTCATGGCCGGCCGCACAATCAGACGATGTACGATCAAAACCAGCACCGCGACGGCCAGTACGGTCAGCACTATTACAATGATGTTGAGTATGGCCGGGACGATCAATAGCAGCATGGCCTTTGACTCTACTGGGTTTGTGATCGCAGGTATTCGATGGCCCGTTGTTTATTTTCATCGTCACTCAATCCGGGACGACGGGTTATGCGCCACTGATAGCGCACCCGAAATTCACGAATGGCCATATGCCCCGATGGGAATGAATACTGAAAACGACTTACATCATCCTGGAAGTATTTGCTGGCCTGCCAGGTGCGCGGAGTTTCACCGGCCACGTACGAAATATGTTCAATCTGTTGGTTCAACGGGTTCAATCGCAGACGGATGGTACCTTCCAGCAGCCAATCTTTAAAATCGATTTCATCATGTTTTTCACGAAAGAATTCCATCTGTTCGCGATCGCCCACCGGGTCCGGCTCGCGCCGTATCAATTCCTGATTCTTCAACTGCCGAACCGAGTAATTATTACGCGTAATCAATACCCGGAAGGTTTCTCCGAATTCCGAATCGGCATGAAACCAATCATCATCGCCGGCGACCGGATCCAGAGGCTGGTCGGCAGTGTAAACCGGTTCCCCGGTTTCTGGATCGGTTTCCAGTACCGACTGGCCGTTGCAACCTACCGCAAAAAATAACGCAGTGAGCAGGATGGCATGAATACAGAATTGATTGGCTCGTACAAACATAGAGATTCCAGATGGATTTATATTTCCGAGCGGTATAGTCCGTTCGTATACAACAGCCGATTCCGGTCACTCCAGGATGGAAAGCATTTTATCCGCATCACGGGTATCCGCCGGGGAACTGATGATACTGTGCGCAAATTGTATATCCACGGGCGACCCGGGCAAGAATCGCAGGCGTTTGAACTCGGCTTTCAGTTTGCGCACGAAAATTTCGGCCTCATCCCGCCCCCGACCCGGCAGAATCAGGGCGAAGCGCCCCTGTCCGATGCGCGCCATGAAATCGGCTTCAAACAAAAAGGAAGCAATCGCCCGGTTCAATCCGGAGAGGAAGTCGGCAATGTGCTCGGGCGGGTTTACTTCCACCAATCGGCGAATATTTTTTACCCGGATGTCGACCAGGGCCAGCGCCGAACGGAACTCGCCGGCACGCTGTAGCTCATTACGGAGTCGTTCTTCCAGCGGACTGAAAGGATCGCGGAACAGAGTCTCGCGCTCTCCCAGCATGATGCAATTGGCGAATACCGCCGAAACGATTTCAGCCGTGGATACGATCAACTCGCGATGAAACTCGGTCCAGGCTTCGGTGGTAGAATGAATCGTCAGAAAGCCCACCAACCAGTTCATGTTAATCAGCGGAACCACCCAGTAGTGTTGCATCAATGCCAGATCATCGTTGGTGTAATTCGAAGTGATTTCCTGATTCTCCCGAAAGTCGGCCACATCGTAAACGCGAATCATATTCGAAATCATGGCAATCAAATCCGAGCCCACCGAAAGCTGGAAACGATTGATAGAGGCGGGACTGATATGATTGCCCGCGAAAATGCGGTATTGTTGATCGCGCGGTGAAAGCAATACCAGCGAATAAGAGCCCACCTGAAAGTCTTCGCGCAGGTGGCGTGCTACTTCATCATATAGTTCATCCAGATTTTTCAGGCGGGATACGCGCCGGGCAAACGAGAACATCTTGCTGTGGGTGGCGTTTCGTCGTCGCAAATCCTGAGTATCACGCTCGTACTCTATGCGGGCCAGTACCCGATCCATTCCTACCGCCGCCATTTCGCCCAGCAGTTCCAGGAATTCCATATCGTCCACGGTGTAGTCGTGTTCTTCCAGTTGGGGACCCAGAATAGCGATGCCGTACATCCGATTCATATTTTTTAACGGTACGACTATGCGCGCGCGACTGGTTTCGAGTATATTGCGTTCCAGCGGAGATAACGGCGAATCGGCGGCTCGTAAAAATTCTTCGGCGTACTTGATGCCGCTACCTTCTCGCAGACTGTCGTATATCACATCGCCCGGTTTGATAACCCAACCTTCCGGCAAATCGAATCCGGAATGGGCGACGGGATAAAACGAAGCATGCGTGCTCACTCTTTCCGTCGTGGAAAACACACAGATGGTTTCGGCGCCTACTTCCCCCATCAAGGCGTACAGCAAACTGTCCCATAATTCGTCGAAATCGTTAATGGACGAGATTTCTTTGGTGATATCGAATAGAGAAAGATAGTGATCGATTTTTTTCTGACTGGCAATATGGGATTCGGTGGGCGTCGTGCCAAAATCCGATTCCTCATCGAATAACATCAACTCGCGATTGTCTTCCGCACGGGTATCATCCCGATGCATGAGTTGACCGGCTTCGCGTTCCGCGTCTTGCTCCGCTTCCTGTTGCCATTGATCAAAAAGATTTTCATCTTCGTCCGGTGCCGACGTCTCGGCTTCAGGATGAAAGGCCGGATCATCGCTCTGTGGAGAGTTACCCGCATATTCCAGATCGGGCAGATCCTCCGGCCACTCCCCATCCCCTTCGTCCGAGTCCGGAAAATCAGACGATGATTCGGTATCGGCCGCAGCTACGTCATCCTCATCCTCATCGGCAGTCACATCAATATCTTCGATGACTAACTCACCGATCTCAGTTGTGGGTACCGGCCAATGACGCGCGGGGGGCGTGTCCTGATCGTCTCTTTCCGTTTGAGTGTCGGCCGCGTCGCTCTCCTCGCCCGGTGCTTCGGCTTCCGGAGCTGCCGCTACTTCCGAAGTTTGAGAGTCATCGCGCATGGCGGCGGCGCGGGCCAGCAATCCCGAACCGCCATCTTCAGACCGGGGCGATTCTGTTTGCGCTTCCGCTGCTGGAGTCGCGTCGAAATCGTCAGTGGCATCAAGTTCCACCGGCGGTGGCGCCGATTCCGGCAGCATATCGATTAATAGATCATCTTCCAGCGGTTCCGGCGGACGATCCGAGGCCACCCCGGCTGTTTCCGGCTGGAAAGCATGCGCAAAAGTATCCAGCTCCGCTTCGCTGAGCGTGCTCTCAGTCGCGGATGCGGCCGTCGTCTCCAGCTCATCAACGTCGATTACGTCGCCTTCCTGGATGTCCGTCAGATCGGTCGGTGTGCGGCTCTGAATGGCGCGGCTTGACGGGTACTCGTCGTCCGCTCCTGCAGCCCGCATGGCTTCGGCTCTTTGAAGCAGACCTTTGATTTTTACGGGAGATGGCTCGGATTTCGGACGGCCGTTGCCCGACGTAGGTTCTTGCTGGCGACGAAATTGTTCGGCCCTGGCACGCAGGCCCTGAACGGCCTGCCCGATGGATTCTTCCGGGCTATGCTCGGTATCGTTCCGTATTCGGGAGGCTTTCTCCAACAAACCCATAACTTGCAAATTTCAGACCGATTTCAAAGGCCATCGGAGCTTTCCGTTTACCACGGGCCTTTCTCCGGGGTACGGCAAAAGCAAAGGGAAAGCCGTACGGTTTTCAGAAGAGTACGTTCACATTCCCAGATCGGTCATTATCTTTTTATAGAGATCAAAGTACTCGGAGCGACTGAATTCGCGGATGGTATTTTCTGGTAGTTGGTCGAAAAGTTGATCCAGATATCCGATCATCTTTTTCAACTCGGTACGATCCAGTCCCTCTTCCGAAGCGATTTTATCCACGGCGGCACTGCGTTCGGTTTGTTCGACTTCGGTGGCTTCAGCGGTAGCGGCATCGCTCTCGTTCTGATAGCCAATGGCTTCTTCCTCATACTCATCCAGATTGATGATATCAGTCTGATTGTCGTCAGCCGAACCGGCATCCGCTTCTTCGCTTAAAGCCGTATCGAAAGTCTCATCAAATCCTTCACTGACTTCCGCGCCAGGGCTGAATTCCGGACTGGCTCCTTCCGGACCCTGATCGACATCTTCCAGAATAGAACCGAGCTCATCATCGGATAGAGCGACCTGATCATCGTCATCATCCCAGCCTTCGCCCGAGAAAGCCGCGGTTTCGTATTCTTCGGCAGTCTCGTATTCCTGGCTTTCAGCCGCCGATTCCACCGGCGCATCAAAATCGTCCGGTGTATTGAATTCTTCGACCGCTTCAAATTCATCCAGAGCGGACACCGGTTCTTCATCCGCTGCGCCCGGCTCTTCCACATCGACTTCGGAAACGATATTGCCCAATTCTTCCGGTGTCAACGCAATGGGCTCATCATCATCCATTTCCAGAGATGACAACGGCGGTGAGTCCGGTATTTCTTCTTCCGTGCCGGACCAATCTTCCGCTGCGGAAGCATCGGCTTCGGTGGATTCGTCCGTATCCAGCAGAACTTTGCTCAATTCATCATCGGTTAAAGTAATATTGTCGTCTTCATCCGAATCCATGTCGGGCGCGGCGTCGATTACCGGCTCGTCCATTTCCTGATCCAGGCCGTCTACACCCATACCATCGAAGGATGTATCCGGAATATCATCCAGTTCCAGGTCGGGCAGAGGTTCTTCATCCAGATCCGTGCTCAGAGATTCATCCGTTGCGGTCGTATCGGTGCCGAACGCGTCGCCGCCTTCCACATCACCCATGATGTTATCGAGTTCATCGGCGGACAGAGCGATCGGTTCATCGTCATCCCCATCCAGACCGGGGGGCAAATCGGCGAAGCCGTCC
>JAGRMX010000649.1 GCA_020441025.1 Leptospiraceae bacterium | reverse complement strand
TGCGTCATTATTCGTATGCGAATTACGCAGATACGCGCGGGTATTGCGTACGACCTGTTCAAATAGCTGGAAATCATTGCGCTCCACCGATTCGGCCGTCCGCGCAAACCAGGCATCCAATTGACCGTCCAATTGGGCGTCACTGACGGGCAGATGAACAAATGCATGGGCGGCTTCCTGTTGTAGACGCAGGTGGTACGGGTGAATGCGAAAGGCGGCGCCATAATGCTCCAGCGCTGCATTGAAATCACCTCGATCACTCAAAACATAACCGGTATTATAATGCCCGAAAAAGTAATCCGGTTCCGCTACTAACGACTTGCGAAACCATTCGAGCGCTTCCGACCGGCGTCCCATTTGCATGAGAGTACTGCCCAGGTTATTCATCAGTCCGGCGTCTTCCGGAAACCGCCCCTGCGCCGTAAAAGCCAGCTCCAGCGATCGCTCCGCTCTGTCCGCCTTTTCAAACAAGGCCTGAGCGTGGGCAATACAACTGCGAAACAATTCCAGTTCGTCCGCAAACTCCTCGCAGGAAGCCGCCAATCGCTCGGCGGCATTTGCACACTCTCCCAGTCGACATTGTCGATACGCCTGATTGATTCTGCGTTGAAACGCATCCGATTCGGAGGTTTGCGCGTAGACTTTACTATCCCGCGGAACACCGGCGAATCTCACCAACGGTAATGCCACAACGCAGAGTACCACGGAAAATATGCGAATGAGTTGGCGGGTGGCTGTCGGCGGGCGCATATACGGAGGCATTTTCGAGAACAGGGAATGGCTGCAAAGAATGTTTACGTCTCAGAGCGATTTGAATTAATGGAGATTCGGAGGCCGGTTCATCTCGATGAAAACTGTCTGGAAATCGCTTACTGCCCTCTGTCTGGCACTTCTGATGGGCGGCATACCGCTGGGCTGTCAGGATGAATCCCACGACGATGACCAGACGTTGCTGCTTCTATATTTAATTACTCTACAGAACCAGGGCTCTAAGAGCTGCCTGGTCATAAATCGCTCAACCGGTCAGACCACCTGCGCCCGGGATTTTTCCGGATTGAAACTGGCCGACGGTTGTGGTATTCTTCCCATTACGGGACAGGCCACAAGTCCGCAGTACATTTCCCAGACCTGCGAAGAAGCCGGTTACACGAACTGCAGCACTCAGACTCTTTTCGGCAGTCTGACGTATACGGCCTGTACTCAGTAAAAATTTTGAAACTGGTACGCAAAACCGTCCGGGTTTCAGTGGAGTCGGATGTTACCCGACTGGAACTCGCTCGCCCTCCACAATGGCGACAGGCCATGATCATTGCGAATGGCGCCGGTGCCGATATGCACAGCGACTTCATCAATTATTTTCACGAGGAATTGGCACGGGCCGGCTATCTGACGGTGAAATTCAATTTTCTGTATCAGGAGCAGGGTCGCAAAAGTCCCGATGCGGCCGGTAAGCTGGAAAAAACATACCTGGCAATCTACAATTACCTGGTGGAAAAAGAAAAAATTCCCGGCAAAAATGTAATTCTGGGCGGCAAGAGTATGGGCGGACGCATTGCCACCCAGATCGCCGACCGGACGGAAGCCACTCGCATTGTACTGTACGGGTATCCGCTTCATCCGCCCGGCAAAACCGAAAAGCTACGGGATGCGCACCT
>JAGRMX010000648.1 GCA_020441025.1 Leptospiraceae bacterium | reverse complement strand
TTCTTCGTTGCCGCTGAGCGCGTATACATCGTCGATGATCAGGATTTTGCCCTGCATCGCCACGTAGCCCGCAATGGAATTGCTATCGATGGGCAGTAAGAACTCATCCGTTGCCAGGTTGAGGGCCGACTTTTTGAATCGTAAGTGCGCCGTACGTTGTCCGGATTTTTCGCGTTCCACTACATAGATTGAGCCGCCGTCCGCACTGACCATTTCGCGAGCCTGCGTGAGAATCTGGTCGATCAGCACGTCAAAATCGCGTTCGGTACTCAACGATTGAGCTACTTTGGTGAGCCGCCGCAGTTCCTGGGAACTGAGCGCCAGCCGGGACTGCAATTGTAGCTTTTCATTGCGCAAACGCAGATTAAAAAAGGCGTTTTCCAGCACATCGGTCAGGGTTTCTTTTTGAACATTCTCAGGCAGGATGAGGTGGATATATTCCTCCGGCAAAGGGCGTAACTCGGCCTTGTCGATTCGATCCGGTCCCAGCACTATGATCTTGATATCGAATTCCGGGTGGCGGCGAATCCAATCCCAGTAATGCTCCAGATTCCGCTTTAAATGATTGATACCCACGACCCAGGTGGATAGAAACATTCCGGTCGAGGGAATGTCACCGGACAGGTATTCATCCAGCAGCTGTACGCCGGAACCCGATCCATTGCCGCCGCCCAGCAGGCCATACCAATCGGAATCCACCAGACAGATTTCGTGTACACTGGCATCAAGGGATTGGGTTGATAACAACATGGCAATACGGACCTGCTGGATTTGTCGGACGGACCTGTACGGATGTCCATCTTTTTGCGGTAATATCCGGATAATTACCGATCATAATAAGGAAACAAGGAAAATAGCCGGTCGGATAGCAGGAAATGGGCAGAAGTTTTTTTGAACTGGAACAGAATATCAAAGTGCGGGTGAATGAGGGGACCGAATTGACCCTCCAATCCAGCAAAATCAACCAGAAGGTGGAAAAGTACATCCTGCATACTCTGCAGCTGATTCTGGAGAAATGTGGGCGCTCGGATTTGATTGAGATGACCTACACCATCACCAAGGAACTGTGCATCAACGGCATGAAAGCCAATCAGAAGCGGATCTTTTTCGAGGAGCGCGGACTGGATATTGCCGATCCCGACGATTACAGCCGGGGTGTGGAAGAATTTCGCAATGAGTTCTCGGACGAAATGAACGAAGTATACGGCAAAAAAGCCATCCAGCGCGGAATTTTCGTTAAAATCTACCTGACCTACTCGGATGACGGGTTATGCATTGAAGTGGTGAATAATACGCCCATCGCCGCGGAAGAAGAACGCCGCATGCGCGAAAAGATGAAGAAAAGCATGGCTTACAATGACATTGCCGAATTCTATATGGATAATATGGATAATACCGAGGGGGCCGGACTGGGTATTGCCCTGATCATGATTCTGATGAAAAGCGCCGAAATGGACCCCAATCTCTTTCGCATTTACACGCTGCCCGACCGGACCGTGGCCCGCTGTGAAGTTCCGTTCAATGCCAACTATGTCAGCAAACGGGAGCAGAAGGCCGGAACGTGAACACCGTCCATCCGTTTCAATTGTCCCATTCTTAAGCGGCTCAGGGCCCATCCACGTATTGATTTCAATAAGGCAATGCCCTGGATCGGAAGTCCGATTTGGGTGAATTCTTTTTT
>JAGRMX010000647.1 GCA_020441025.1 Leptospiraceae bacterium | reverse complement strand
AAGGTTATAGTGCATTCAATCGAAGAATGATTCAGGGCAGTTCGCTTGAGGAGAGGGCCGGTAGTTTGAACATACGATCATCATCAAATTCTTCCGGTGGGATGGGGTTACGCATTTTATTGGTGGATGACCACCCCATCGTGGAGCATGGCCTGAGTGCTGTCCTTGAGCCGGAAGCCGACCTTCACATTATTGGACGGGTCAGCGGCTCTACCGACGCCATACAATGGATCAATCATAATCCTGTTGATCTGTTAATGCTGGAGGTGTCGGTAGAATCCGGGAGTGATAACTTTCGTTTGATCCGGACCGTTCGCGATCGTTTTCGCAAATTAAAGATACTGGTGTTCTCGGCAAATCCGGAGGAGATTTACGCGGAACGTTGCCTGCGGGCGGGCGCGCACGGATACCTGATGAAACTGGCATCATCAGACATGATTCGGCGCGCTATACGCCAGGTAATCAGCGGCAGTATATTTCTTTCCGGTCGCCTGCGGGATCGGTTACTGGAGACATTGGTCCAACCTGGTGCGCGTTCCGATATGCAAAGAGGCGGCCTGACCAGGTTAAGCAATCGTGAACTGGAAGTTCTGGAGATGCTCAGCAAAGGCTATAGCAATACGGAAATCAGTTCGCACCTTTCCATCAGCAAGAAAACTGTGGACGCCCACAAGCAAAGCATTCGCCGCAAGCTGCAACTTCCAAGCAGCCAGAGGTTGGCGGCATTTGCCGCCAGCTGGCAGGCCAATGAAATCAGCGCTCCTCTGCCCCTCGCTCAGTTATCCGATGCGGAATTGGTGCATTCGTAATTCTGTTCACTGCCGGATTGATAATTAATCCACGGTTCCGGATCGCGTACTGTTAACTCCTATTGCAGCGTGGGGATATCTTTTAGGACGTTTTGGGTGTATCTTTTTAGTTAACACCCGACAATTGTAGTTGCCCTTTGCTGCCGCAATAGTGGCATTCTTTCTCGGAATCGATCCGCTATAAAGCCTGTATGCAATTGACCGCAGGTATTTGCAATCGAATCGCAGTCTGCATCAGTTATTAAATAATAAGGACATTTTATGATGCAAGCAGAATCTTATCAGAATATCCGGGAAAAATAATTGGGTAAATCCTCAGAAAAAATACAGGTATTGCTTCTTGATCACCACCCCATTGTCGAGCACGGCTTGCAGGCCTTGTTTAAAAGCGCCGCCGATATACGGTTGGTTCGGCGGGTGGCCGACGTCGAATCGGCTTTGCAGTGCGTGGCCGAGAATAAAATAGATGTGCTGTTGTTGGAAATCGCCACAGTACCCGGCGGAGACAACATAAAGCTTATCAAGTCATTGCTGGAACAGCAGCCCGGGCTGAAAATCCTCATATATACCGGGCATCCGGAAGACATTTACGCGGAAAGATGCCTGCGGGCCGGATGCCACGGGTATGTAATGAAAAAGGAAACCGGTGAAAATCTGCTCAATGCCATTCGACGGGTACACGCCGGTAAAATCCAGGTATCCTCCGGCATTCGTGACAACTTGATTGATACGATGGTTCATAGCGAGAGCTACCGCAACGTGGAAATCAATGAAAAACTGACCAACCGGGAGCTGGAAATCCTGGAAATGATCGGTCGCGGTTTGATGACCGCAGAGATCAGCAAACAGCTTTCCATCAGCAAGAAAACCGTAGACGCCCACAAACAAAATAT
>JAGRMX010000646.1 GCA_020441025.1 Leptospiraceae bacterium | reverse complement strand
GGATTTATTTGATTCTCTGGAGGGTGCGGTTATTAAGATAGTCGATCTGGTTATCTGGCTATCCCCGCTGGGTGTTTTCGGACTGGTATGCGGACGACTGGCGGAAGCGGGCGGATTGGCGGAGTTTGTTAACGGCGATCTGTACCAACTGCGCTGGTACGCCCTTGCGGTTATCATCGGTCTGGCGGTACACGCGCTGGTGGTGTTGCCGGGCATCCTGATTCTTCTGGCTCGCCGCAATCCCATTACATACTTCTGGAATATGATGACCGCGCTGGTAACCGCGTTTTCCACTTCTTCCAGTTCGGCTACGCTGCCGGTTACCATGGAATGCGTGGAGGAGAATAATCAGGTTTCTCCGCGTTCGGCTCGTTTTGTTTTACCGTTGGGTGCGACCATCAATATGGACGGTACCGCGCTGTATGAAGCGGTGGCGGCCTTATTCATTGCGCAGATGTACGGCATTGACCTGAGCACCGGCCAACAGTTGATAATTTTTCTAACCGCCACGCTTGCGGCGGTCGGAGCGGCCGGCATACCGCAGGCCGGACTGGTTACCATGGTTATGGTATTGCAGGCCGTTGATTTACCGGTAGAGGGTATTACGCTCATACTGGCTATCGACTGGTTTCTGGATCGCTGTCGTACTACCGTCAATGTATGGGGCGACGCGATTGGTGCGGCGGTAATTGCCAAAACAAGTGAAATTCAGGCAGCGGATCAGGCGGCGGCCGAGAATCCGTCTTGATGACGAGCAACGGATCGGTTAGTTTTATTTTGGAGAATTGAAATTCGCGTTCGAGTATAGATGAAAGCGGCGGGTTTCGAAAGCAATTCTTCCGAAACCCGCCCAATTCAGCGCTTCGCAAAAGCAAAGCATCAATTGAATAGATTCTGCAATTGATCGGCGGCTTCCCGGGCGCCGGGACCCAGTTTATCCAGTTCGCTGTTGATGCGGCCTTCAATCACGTCGCCTACGGAACCCTTCACCAGATCGGTAATATCGGGAACATTTGCCAGGAGCTTCGTATTCGGGTCCGCCAGATTGCCGGTAGAAACAAACGCCAGATACACGCGATTGTTTTCGATGATCATTCCCAGTTGTTTGTTACGAATTTCCTGAGCTTTGGCTTTGTCCTTGACGACGCGTTCCAGTTCCTGATCGATTTTGGCGATGGTCTTATCCGAATCTTCCTGGGTGGCGATCAGCTTGCCGGTAAATTTATGCGTGCTGTTGGTCAGTCGAATCCAGCTGCCTTTGCGCAGACCGATGTCGTAGCGCTTGGTCTGAAAGGTCGGTTCGTTCAGGAATGTCAGCAGGCCGCGATTGTATTTAACAACCACATCCACATCGTGCGTTAATTCGGCCTGACCTTTTAACTTATCCCGATCCACGGCCAGTTTGAGGATTTCCGGTAGTGCGTTCATCAATTCATTCACGACCATGAAACTGCTCACACGCGATCCTTTTAACAGGGTCAGAGCGTATTCCACGTCGGTGTTGAACTCACCGGCCTGGTTCGGATCGAAGGGCACGATGGTTCCGGTGGAGCGCACCAGAAACATACCTTTCTCATTGCCGGCTCGATCGGATAATTGCACATCCGCGTTGATCTCCAGGTCGGCCGAATTGTGATTCGCCAGATCGGCCGGATCGACATCGATGTCGGTTAGAAATACGTCCAGTCCCTGCACGTGCAGACTGT
>JAGRMX010000645.1 GCA_020441025.1 Leptospiraceae bacterium | reverse complement strand
AATCCGGGTTCTGCTCGGGCGCATTGCCGTCGCCATATGGCACCGATCCGCGGTTTTGTAAGAGATTGTACTGAGTGATGGCGTTAAAATAACGCAGTTCGCGCGCACCCTCTGAATGATTTTTCCAGCGCTCCAGAATCACCTTTAGCTTGGGTCGATACTGATAGGTCCAGAACAGTTCTTTAGCCGCATAATTGCTGACGTCCGAAACGTTATAACGCGTAAAGTTGCGCAGAATAAACCCGGTGGACAGGCCGTTCAGCATCACCTCATCCATGGCAATCGACGGCGTGGCGTTCATACCCTGTGGCGTGACCGCAAAAAAGACAAAATCCGGACGCAGATTTCGCTCCTGAAATTCTTCCAGCATGTAGCAAAAATAATCGGCGGTACCGCCCGGCACGGAGAAATTGTATAAAATCCAATCGGGGTGATTGGCGTCGATGTACGCATTGTTGAACGAGGTCGTGCGCGAATTACCGAACATCACCAGCACTTTTTTGCGCTGATCGGGCGGAATCCGCAGATACAATTCCATTTCATCCATGAGCTGGATTTTGTGTTCGTAACTGATATACGAAGCCGTACGCAGGTAATAATCCGGGAAGCGCCATATAAACAATTGTTTATCCAGCACAAATGCCAGGGCGAAAATCAGAACCGGGAAAAGCAGATACCAGCGAAAGGATCGTACCGCCAGGTCCTGCGACGTTTCAATCAATGAATCCGACAGTGTTTGCTTATGCGGTCCGGCCGGACGTTGCTGCAAATCCTTCGCGGATACATCGGACGCCTTTTCGTCGGGCGATGCGGAATTATTTTTCTTCGACTTACTCACAAACTTTCCATCAATCCGCTAAAAAACAAAATATATAAATTGGTGCGCGGAACCCGCCATAGCCGGCAACAATATCCCGGCAATTATACCACCCGTTAACAACAATAACCAGAAATCGTACTTTCGCCAGCGCTCGAATAATCCCTCCCGGTACTGTACCAGATGAAAAAAGGCCAGCGCCAGAAACATATAGACGAAACTATCGCCCTGACCGGAATCATTCAATGTAAAGATTTCTTCGCCGAAAATTTCTTCGGCAAATTGTACGTCGCCCCCGGCTTCCATGTAATCATCCCGGGCGGCATCGGGTGTATTTACGACCAGACCCGCAAAAATCTCGGACATTATGTGGCCGCTGGAATAATCGCGACCATCCTGATACTTGACCGGATGCGAGCGAAACATGAGCGCGCCCAGGCAGAAAACAAAAAAGACGAATGCCACTTTGGCAACAATCAACGGTCGATTGCTGCGGGGTGTGGTGGGGATTTTAAGGTCGTCTTCTATAAAGCGTTCCAGCGATAGCAGCACACCCCAGAAAGTGCCCCAGAATACATAACTGTAATCCGCGCCGTGCCAGAGACCACCCAGCGCGAATGTAATGATTAAGTTCAAATGCGTCCGCCAGCGCGATGTGCGACTGCCACCCAGCGGAATGTAGATATAATCCCGCAACCAGGTATTAAGAGTAATATGCCAGCGCAGGCCCCACAATTCACGACCGCTGCGGGAAAAATAAGGCGCCTTAAAATTTTCCGGAATTTCAAAGCCCAGCAATCGAGCGGTACCCCGGGCAATGTCGGTATATCCGGAAAAATCGCAGTAGACCTGTAGCGAGAAGCCGGCCCCCGCCAGCAATAAGGTCCAGGCATCGTAAGTTTAAAAAAAAAAAAAAATGGGCGCGATCATGAATCCCATGG
>JAGRMX010000644.1 GCA_020441025.1 Leptospiraceae bacterium | reverse complement strand
AAGCGATCACACTTACAGGCGCCATGACGATTTATATTCTGTTTGATGCTTCACTCGGACTGCATCAAACATATGCTTACGGTAACTCATGGGGGCCACGGTATTTGATGCCGGTAGTCGCGTTGATGTTTATCTTCATCGCGGGTACGGGTAATCTGAAAGGCATTCGACGCGCGAGTATAATGACACTCGGAATAATCTCAAGCCTGCTGAACTATTATTTAGCAAACCTTGCTTTTATGCCGGAGCCATTTACGGCACCGGCGGCACTGCTAAAATTCGGTCCGGAGATCCTGGCTCAGAACGGAGGAGCCAATCTATTCACTCAAAGCATATTAGTGCGGCGTGTATTGGAAGCTCATCCCGAACACTGGAATGCTTTTGAATTACTCTTGCGCGACATTCCAGCACTGATCGGCGATCCGGAAAAATGGAGTACTTTCGAGTATGTTAAGCCTGTTTTCGGCACTCCAGTTTTTATGTCGTTATTGATTACTATCTCCGCGCCAATAGCCGCAGTTTTAGTATTGGTGTGGGCGATCAAACGCAATCAGGTAAAAACCTCTTCAGAAAACTAAACTTGATTACGCATTTCTTCGAGAAAGCGAAGGGCGTTACGTCGGGCAAATGCCATCACCGTTCCCTGCGGATTTACGCCGGGTGAATCTGGAAGTATACTCGCGTCATTTACAAATAAATTCTGAAATCCATAAACACGGCCAAAAGAATCAACGGCACATCGATCACGCTTCTCGCCCATCGGACAGGTTGAAAAAGCATGCACAGTGGTCAGGGAAAGTTGATTGGCCGGCAAAATTTTCTCGAGCCAGACAATTGCATCAGTCGGGTCTTTGATTTGTTCAAAGCCGGCTATCGAAGGATACACAGCTTTTGCACCCCCGGCCAGCAAAATACAGGCCGAACGCGCCAGACCTATCGAAAGATTGCGCAAATCCTGCTCGGATAGATCGTATTTAATGATTGTCTTGTGATCAATCGATGAATTACGGACCGTTCCGCGATTGGTCCCACGGACCCCGACATAAAAAGAAGCCATAAATTGACGTTCATCCATCAATTGCTGTAATCCGTTCCAATTATCGCTCAGGTTTACCGCCATATGTCCCGGTGTAAAATACGAACCACCGATGGTGATCTCGGGCCAGAATTCTTTTACCTGCAATAAAGGAGTCGGGCTGGAATCAGAGTAGATCGGTTCCGGGTACTTTGAGAGCAACTTTAAATAGGGATGTATCCGGAGATTATTGCCGATGTTTCGTCGAATGCCGCTCCTCTGCAATAGTGCCGGACTCTCAGTCGGACCACAACAGACAAACACATTGTCGGATTTGAATGTTTTATAAATGATCTGCCTTTTGTCCGTTTCGATTCCGGCGACAACGCCAGAAATTCGGCCACCCTTGGCCAGGACGCTCAAAGCCCGGGTGTTGGGCAGCATCTGTAATCCCAGTTGGCGCGCTTTTACCAATAGAGTTATACTCATGCCTTTCTTGGCCGATGTGGGACATCCGGACGCACAGCGATTCGTGCTTCGGCATCCCGGAGCTGCGCGTGGAACCTCCTGAAAGGTGTAACCCATACTCTGAATTCCGTGCGCGAAAACTTGCGTACTTTTCGGAAAAGGACCGGACCAACGAGTCACACCCAACAAATGCTCCGCCCATTCAAAATGCGGAATCAGTTGTTCCATATCCGCATCTTTTAAATCATAAGTAGATTTCCAGTGCAAAATCGTTTCCGG
>JAGRMX010000643.1 GCA_020441025.1 Leptospiraceae bacterium | reverse complement strand
TCCGGTATGCGCGCGTACAAAACGAATGATTTCCGGAATCAAATCCGGTTTGCGGTGCAGCATGCTAAAACCGACGCCGGCCTGAGCACGCACAATCATTTCACTGCGCGGTAGAGCCGCATGCAGTTTACCGACCTCATATGAATAATAATAGCCCGTAATCAGCAGCACAGGTAAGTCTCTGGAAACCGGTGCGGCCGCATTGCGAAAGCGCATCACTTCGCGCAGCGGTGCCGGAGTTGGATTTCCGGTTTCGGCACTTTCAATGTTGTTCTGTTCCGAATCATCTTCCGTAGCGGGTAACAGAGTATTGTAAAACGGTTGATTGGGCGAAAGCAACACAACGCAGTCCAATCCGTCTACGTGCCCATGCAATAATAGATTGGAATGAAAATTACCGGCCAATGCGCACGTGCCGGATGTTTGTAAATGCAGCTCCGCTCTATACTCCCTCAATGTGGTCAGTGCGGTGCGATAATCCTGATAGTACTTTTCTGCGCGATGTAGATCCGTAGTGAGCTGACGCGAAGGCCGGTAATCCCCGAATACATTCCGATCGACCGGCGGATCGCCCCGCGGAATTAAAAGTACGACATGAAACTCCTGACCCAGTTGTCGAATAAGCGGTAGTAACGGTTCCGGCGCCGGGTGAAATATATCCGGCAATAATAATAAAAGCGGTCGCTTTTCCGTGGCGGAGTTAAACACCAGCAGGCGAATGCGGTACCCGTCGAGTGTAGTGGCATACAATTCGCGCGCCCCCGGTAATTCGACTATGTCGGTCCAGGTGCGATGCGGTTCATGGCGGGATTCGATCGAGTCGGGGTTGCGGGCGGTATCGGGTTGGCCCCAGGTCGATTGGCTCGGAAACTGTAATATCAACACCGACAGCAAAATCAGAATACGGCATACATGCAGGGTTGATCCGGGCGAAGGTCGCGGCCATCGGCGTTGATTATATGCGGATGTGCAGGGCACACCGTATTCTGTAAACGGGCGAAACGGTTACAATCAATTTCTTATGGTAGCCAGGGACACTTCCGAGGAGCGCGTATAACGACGACTTAAATCAAATTGCATGCCCGGCAGGGATGCATTCTGTCCATCCAGTAAATATTGCACGGCCTGGGCCTTATCTTCCACCGAAAAAATCGACGCGGTATAGCTGATAAAATAAGCGTCGGCCAGGTGCATTTCGCCGGAATCGTCGGCCGTGCTCTGGCGGGCGCGATAAAAAGAGTCCAGTTCCTGCATAACAGTTTCTTTACGCAGATCTACAATCACCAGTCCGCCCGCCAGGTTTTCCACAAACCAGATGCGTTTGATGGCATAGCCCAGATCGGGTAAAAAGTCCAGACTGCGATAGCTCTCGTCGAATTGTTTTTCATCCAATCCCATGGGTTGATTCACCAGAAAGGCCACACGCTGCAGGCGATCTTCCATGCCACCATCCAGGGAAACCGGACGCGTGGCCGCTATCGGTTGTCCGGAGTCTCTCGATATACCGTACACTCGCACATAGGCGCGTTGTTCGGCGGCCGGCAGAGGTACGGCCCAGCCCGGAATCAAGAGACGAAAGGGATTGGAATTGGAAAGTATACAAATACTGACAAAAGTAATCACCAGAGACCAGCACACGGTCTTAAACCGAAGAGATTGATCGTTCATCAGCCGTCGGTGGGTGGCGTTCAGCCGTCCCGGCAGTGATCGAACGATTGCGGGCAATTGTTTCAGTTTCGACGGCAGGTCTTGAGCGTAAGTACTTAAATCCTTCGCGATA
>JAGRMX010000642.1 GCA_020441025.1 Leptospiraceae bacterium | reverse complement strand
TCAGGACCAGTACAATCAGAGCATAATCAAGCACCAGAGTCAGATAATTGAAGAGCCGGGTAATATTCAACCGACGCTTGCGCAATGCCAGCGTGTGTAAAATAGTAATGGTTGCATAACCGAGCACTGCACTACCGTTCACAATGGCATTGGTCATATTATCAGTTACTACGTAGGATTGAATCGCCAGCAGGATACCCAGCACATAGCGAAAACGATTGGCTGTTTCCGCTCCATTGATTTCTTCCGCCGTAATCAAATCCCGGACGGTACTCTCCACTTCCGGGCTCACTTCCGGTTTTTTCAGACTCTGCAAAAAAGGCATTCGGAATCCACTCCTGCTCTGACCGGGCCGGGATCTCATTTCAATCCTCCGGACAACCAATCTTGATCCCATCCATCAGAAAGGGCTCCGGCCCTCGCGACTACCGGTTCCAGAAATCCGTCCGGGATTTTTTTATTGACCTGAGATTCTTTATAGTGTATATACACCTAAAAAGGTGTATATACACATCGGTAATTACGATTCCGTCGGCGAGCATCTGCTCAATCGCTGTCGGAACTCCGCCCTGAGTTAGTTGATCGGATTATTGATCGCATTCCGGGCCTGTAGCTACCGGAGAGGAGGATTCTTGTTATGGAAAATGTATATATTTTCGATGCGGTCCGCACCCCGAGGGGTAAGGGCAAAAAAAGGGGAGCACTGGCGCACATTCATCCCCAGAATCTGGCGGGCAGTTGCCTGACGGCACTCAAAGAACGTAACAATCTGGATGCAGAGAAGGTTGAGGATGTAATTCTGGGCTGCGTCTCTCAGGTACAGGAACAGGGCGCCTGCATTGCACGCTACGCGGTAATGGCCGCCGATTGGCCCGAGTCTGTGCCCGGCTATACCGTGAATCGTTTTTGCGGCTCCGGTCTGCAGGCGGTCAACAATGCGGTCGGGATGGTCGGCTCCGGACAGATGGATCTGGTTGTGGCCGGCGGTGTGGAATCCATGAGTCGGGTTAAGATGGGCGCCGACATGGAAGGCCTGGACATGAGCATCGGCAATCCGGTGATAGCCGAGCATTATAATCTCGTTCCCCAGGGCATTTCCGCCGATTTAATCGCCACCAGGCATAACATATCCCGGGAAGAAGTCGATCGCTTTGCCGTTGCATCCCAGGAAAAAGCCGACCAGGCTATAAAGAACGGATACTTCAAGAACAGCGTCATTCAGGTGAAAGATAAAGACGGCAATACCGTGGTACTCGACGAGCATCCCCGCATCGAATCGGACTATGAGTTTCTTTCCAAACTGGGCGCCGTTTTCAAAACCATCGGCGAAAAGGAACTGGATGCGATTGCGCTGAAATCGTACCCCGATATTAATAAAATCGAACACGTACACACTCTGGGAAATTCTTCCGGTGTTGTGGATGGCGCCGCGGTTTTACTCATGGGTAACGACCGTGCGAAAGACGAGTACGGACTGAAACCGCGTGCCCGCATTGTGGCTACCGCCGCAGTCGGCAGCGAACCGACCATTATGCTGACCGGACCGGTGGCGGCTTCAAAGAAAGCACTGGCCAAAGCGGGTTTGAAACCGGAAGACATTGATCTGTGGGAGATCAATGAAGCATTTGCCGCCGTGGTACTGTATACCCAGCGCGAGCTTAACATTCCCTCCGAGAAAATTAATGTCAATGGCGGCGCCATCGCTCTCGGTCATCCGCTCGGCGGTACCGGCGCTATTTTGATGGGTACCGTTATCGACGAGTTGGAACGACGTCAGCAGAAGTACGGTCTGGTGACTCTGT
>JAGRMX010000641.1 GCA_020441025.1 Leptospiraceae bacterium | reverse complement strand
AACATAGAAATGATCCAGATGGAATCCGAGGATCGGATGCAGAAGAGCCTGGACTCTTTTACCAGAGATCTGGCCAACGTACGTTCCACGCGCGCTACTCCATCGATGATGGATCACATTACCGTAGATTACTATGGCGCGCCCACCCGGTTGAATCAACTCGCTTCCGTAACGGTTCCGGAACCGCGCATGTTGATTATAACTCCTTTTGATAAAGGCTCCATGTCGGATATCGAAAAGGCTATTTTAAAAAGCGATCTGGGATTGACTCCCCAGAACGACGGCAATGTAATTCGATTGATTCTACCCGAACTTTCCATGGAACGTCGGCAAGAACTTGTAAAGCACGTCAAGCATCGTCTGGAAGAGGCCAAAGTGGCCATTCGCAATATTCGCCGCGATTCCAACGATCAGTTGAAGAAATTGAAAGACGATGTTTCCGAAGACATTATTAAAGACGCGACCGACAACATGCAGGAACTGACCGATCGTTTTATCAAACAGGCGGAGGATCTGGCCCACCAGAAAGAAGAATCGATCCTGACTGTTTGAGGGGATTATGCAGATAGATTTGCCCGGGGCCGACGCCGCGCTCCTCAACAATATTTCCAGGCTCCAGAGCAGCAGATTTCCCGAACATGTAGCCATTATTCTGGACGGCAATGGGCGCTGGGCCCAGAGTCGTGGGCTTTCCCGTTCCGAGGGACACCGGGCCGGTGGAGAAGCTCTGAAACGTCTGTTGGATTTCTTCTTAAAGTTACAGATTCCCGCCATTTCCCTGTACGCCTTCAGCACGGAAAACTGGCGACGACCCAAAAGTGAAGTAGAGGCCCTCTGGTCTCTGATGAGCGATTTTTTTACGAAGCATGTGGATGAATGTCGAGAGATGGGCATTAAGGTGCGTACGTCCGGCGATCTATCGCGCTTGCCTCAGAAAAGCAGAGCGGAAATTGAAAAAGTTATACATCTAACATCCCGCGGCAAAAAGCTCACAGCCAATTTCTGCGTGAATTACGGCTCCCAGGACGAGATTCTGCACGCTATTGATAAAATCGTTGAGCAGCGCATTGAATTGTATGATAACGGGCAGCGGCGTAAAGCACGTGCGCCTGTGAGAAAAAAAGAGTTCGAAAAAAATTTATATACTCGTGGTCTCCCGGATGTGGATTTGTTAGTGCGTCCGGGCGGAGAATCCCGGGTATCTAATTTTTTGCTGTGGCAGATCGCATACGCGGAGATATACGTAACCGAACAGTTATGGCCTGATTTTACGGAATCCGATATGGTCGAAGCGCTGCTATGGTTTCAATCGCGCAATCGCCGCTTTGGCGGCCTTTAGCAGACCGATGGGATGAATCCCGGTTGCCGGCGAGATAATTCTGCTTTGAAAAGCACCGGTTTAACGGTTAGGCCTGATTATTCAACAGGGGAAATTCATGGGTGAGACAGGGAAACGAATCATTGCCGGAATATCCATTGCGTCCATTGTGATAGCGGCGTTGTGGTTGGATGTATATCACTGGATCTTCCCACTTATAATGGTAATGTTTTTCAGCCTGATGGGTCTGGTGGAGTTTTATCGTTTGACCGACCGGGGCATGGACGGTCGTCCTTTTCGCAAACTGGGTTATTTATTTTCGATACTCATCATATTGGCCTTCTACGCGGAATTTCTATATCAGCAGGCTTTAAACGGACACGAACTGGGCGGTATTCATGAAACCTTCGTTCACTGGTTTTATCCCGGTCAGCACAACTTAACGCCGGGTTTGTTGATTCTGTTTATGATATGCGTTTTCGTCGCGCAGC
>JAGRMX010000640.1 GCA_020441025.1 Leptospiraceae bacterium | reverse complement strand
AAAATTTGAGTCTTTAACTATAGATTATTCGGATCAATCATCCTCACTGAGAAAACGGGTCATGGTAATCCGGTTGCCACTCTGGTTCCACTCCACCCGATCCATCGTAGTGTGGATGAGCAACAGCCCGCGACCGGAAGTGCGCAATCCATCGGTACGTGTGAAGTCCGGCAAACCGGCGTAATCAAAACCCTGGCCTTCATCGGTAACGCTGAACACCAGACTATCGGGGTCGATGCGGGCCTGTATCAAGAGCTTCTTTTCCGCATAGCGCGCCAGTCCCTCTCTTTCTTTGATCAACTCGGTGAATTCTTCCCACGAACGTTCTTTTACGGAAGAATCGATATCAAAATTGCCATGTATCATTCCGTTCGTCATGGCTTCCATCATGGCCAGGCCATAGCGGGCGCTATCCATTCCATACAGACGATAGAACGGCGCCAGGTTTTGCTGCAAGAATTGAGTAACCGTCTTAAGATGGCGCATGCGTCCGGGGATGCGAAAGTTGTATTCCGCCGAACTGTACGGCAGTATGTCCTGAATCTCCTGTTGGTCCGCCCGTAGAGTTTCCAGATTGGTGAAAATCGATTTGAGTCGGGTCCATTCAAACGGTTTGATAATAAAATCAAATGCGCCCAGTTGAAGCGCCCGGAGCGAAAAATCCATTTCGGCATAGGCGGTCATAATCACCACCGGCACGTCATGATTATGATTTCGAATCCGGGCCAGCAGCTCCAGACCGTCCATATCGGGCATTTTGATATCGGTTATGATTAAATCGAATGAGCGCGGATCGGCGGAGAATTTTTGCCAGGCCTCGCGTCCATTGGCGGCGGTAGCGGACGCATGGCCGTTGCTCTTTAAAAAATTAGTTAAAAGACCCCGTATCTGCTGCTCATCGTCCACCACCAGAATCTGCATGCGTAAAAGCTACGCCCGGTGCATTGGCGCTCAAGTAAAATACAGGATTAAATGAATCCGATTCTAATATGCTGTTAAAGGCGATTGTCTTCCGTAATCTCAACAGGTCCTGGAGATTCACGCGGGACTCACCGCAAATCCGTTTCGAATTCCGGGCAACATCCGCATGCTGTGTCGCTCAAGCTGAACGACGTGAAATACTCAAATTGGAACACTGCACGCAAACCCTTTCCGGGATCACTCCGATCCGAATCATCAGATTAAACATCAGGCAGGCGGCGCAGAGTCCAAATGCCGCTTCCAGAAAAGCGAATGAGATCAGCACAAACATCAGCCAGAAGGGAGTCGCAAAGCTGCCCGTGGTAATCCAGATGAGAGCGGCCGAGAGAGTAAAAACCAGGCCGATGGATTGTGCGAAGCGCTTGGGTGGACCGGCGGTCGGTTTCATCAGGATGCCGGCCGGTGCGATAATAAATCGCTGCGCTATCAGAACCATCAGGGAAAAACGCGGACCATACAGCAATCGTGCCAGAAACTCATACATTAGATATGCCAGAAACACCGGCTGAGCGCTGATCAACAGCAATGTGGCCACCATGGTTACCTGCGCCGCTACCAATCGGGTGACGTGTTCATTTACAATATCAGGATATGACGGACGTAAACTGCGAAAGGCGTTGGATATCATACCAATAAGGTAGAGAATACACCCATTTTCGTCAATCTTTTTCCTGGTAAAAAGGTCGGGTAGTGGTGCTTATTGCGGTGGGGCTGGCTGATGTGTATAGACTTTGCTGCGCTCAAAATCTTCATATATATGGAGCTGTTCCATTTGACGATCGGGATCATGGCAGCGCAGACAATTGCCCACCGCCAGAATGGTTCGTTGCTCACGG
>JAGRMX010000063.1 GCA_020441025.1 Leptospiraceae bacterium | reverse complement strand
CGCGGTTTGAATCGGGCGATTCACTTTCTACATGAAAGCGATTAAAAAAGATAAGAAAATTTTAGTAGAAGTTCTCTACCTGCGCAGAACGGAGAAGTGCCTCGGACCATATCCGTAATACCGTCGCAGTTTTGGATGCATACTTAACCGGTATCCATAACAGTTTTTATAGAAATTTGATAAAGCAAACGCGCTATATTGCGCCGCATCATGAGCCGGTTTTTGATTGAGATTCCTGCTTCCATTTGAAAAAGTGTTCGGATGCCCATCGATCAGGTTACTTTAAATTTTAACCCGGAAAGCCTGTTACTCCTGAACATCATTCTGGGTTTTGTGATGTTCGGTGTGGCGTTGGAACTCAAAGTGAGTGATTTTCGCATGGTGCTCCAATTGCCCCGGGCACCTGTAATCGGCCTGATTGCTCAGTTTCTGGTTTTGCCGGCTTTTACCTATTTATTAACGCTGATCATCAAACCGCAGCCGAGTATCGCGCTGGGTATGATTCTGGTGGCGGCCTGTCCCGGAGGCAATATCTCCAATTTTATCACCCACCTGGCTCGCGGTAATACGGCCCTCTCGGTGAGTATGACGGCCATTTCTACCGTGGTGGCCATATTTTTGACGCCCCTGAATATTACTTTCTGGGGCAGTATGCATCCGGAAGCTTCTAAAATTGTTACCAGTGTATCCCTCAGCCCGCTGGAAATGCTTTTGAATATCTTTCTTCTGCTGGGTATACCGTTGATACTCGGTATGACGTTGATGCATAACTGGCCCGCTATCGCCCGTAAACTGATTAAACCCATGCGATACATATCTATTGGAGTGTTCGGACTATTTGTGATTGGCGCGCTGGCGGCCAACTGGCGCTACTTTCTGGAATATGTAGGGCTGGTTGTTTTTGCCGTGATGTTGCATAACGCATTGGCCATCGCGACCGGTTACTTTGCCGGTCGTCTCTCACGTTTGCGTGAACGCGATTGTCGGGCCGTGGCCGTGGAAGTGGGTATACAGAACTCGGGTCTGGGATTGATTTTAATTTTTAATTTTTTTAACGGTCTGGGGGGCATGGCGATTGTAGCCGCCTGGTGGGGTGTCTGGCATATTATCGCGGGACTTACGATTGCGTTCTTCTGGTCAAGACGTCCGCCGGAAAAAGATCATACCTACCCGGTGGAAGTTTGACTCTGCCGGACCGAAATTCAGCGCGTGTCCGCGAATAGCGGTCGTGCGATGGATGTATAATGAACTATGTCTGAAGCAAAACGTGTACTGATTACCGGCGGAGCGGGATACCTGGGCAGTTTACTGGTGGCAAAACTGGCGAACCAGAAACAATCCTCCGCCGCGCATTTCAATCTTTCCGAAAAGAATTCGGCATCATCTGCTGCAGAGCATACTATACCCGCCTTTCCGGTCGAAGCGGTAGTATCCTGTGATGTGCGCGCTGTACCCGAAGTAAATCGTCTTCCGAATGTAACCTATCTGGTAGCGGACGTGCGTACTGCCGATTTCACCGCCATGATGCGCGAGCATCGTATCAACGTGGTCGTTCATCTGGCCGCTATTCTGGCTCCCCCCGGCAAACAGATTGACCGTAATTTTATTTATGAAGTGGATGTGGTCGGCACGCGCAACGTACTGGACGCCTGTCTGGCCGGCGGTGTGCAAAAAATCATAATCTCTTCCAGCGGCGCAGCTTACGGATACCATGCGGATAATCCCGAATGGCTCACGGAAGAGCATCCGGTACGCGGTAACCCGGATTACTCGTATTCGGATCACAAACGTCAGGTGGAGGAGATGCTGGCGGATTATCGCTCCAGGCATCCCGAATTGCAACAGATTGTTTTTCGCATCGGTACCATTCTGGGTGATACGGTGAACAATCAAATTACGAATCTCTTTCAGAAGAAGACCGTGCCGGGGGTGTCCGGTTCCGATTCGCCCTTTGTTTTCATCTGGGATTGGGACGTAGTCGGCGCCATTCTGTTCGCCATCGGCAGCGAACGACAGGGTGTTTTTAATCTTGCGGGCGACGGTAAACTGACTATCGATGAACTGGCGGAGATGTTGGGTAAAAAAGCGCGTCGCTATCCGGTGTGGTTGCTGGCTACCGCCCTGTTTATCGGCAAGACGTTGGGTCTTTCGCGTTATGGACCGGAGCAATTGAAATTTTTACGTTATCGTCCCGTATTGCTGAATACGAAACTGAAAACAGAACTGGGCTATATTCCGCGGAAGACTACCCGCGAGGTGTTCGCGTATTATCTCCAGTCCGCCTATAAAGAAACGTCTCAATCAAGTTAAGCCGCATGAAGCGATTCTGGAAACGATTGTTCTGGTTTTCCGTTACGACTCCGATTGTAATCGTGCTGGGTACCGCCGCCTGGATTTATCTGTACGGAAAACTGGATACGGACGAATCGGCCGAATATGCCATTGTGCTGGGTGCCGCCGCCTGGCATCGTCGGCCTTCGCCCATTTTCAAGGAACGCATCAATCATGCCATTGATTTGTACCATCGCGGTCAGGTGAATAAAATCGTGTTCACCGGCGGCCGGGGCGTGGGTGTGCAGGATATCAGTTTATCCGAATCGCTGGTGGCCCGCAACTATGCCATTGAACACGGCGTTGCTCCCCGGGACATACTCACCGAGACTCGCTCGCGTACTACCCGGGAAAATTTATTCTATGCCCGGGAGGTGATGGGACCCGCTTATCAGGAGCCCGCCATATTAATCAGCGACCCTTTGCACATGTGGCGCAGTGTCAGTATCGGTCGGGATCTGGGATTGAATGCTTATTCGTCACCGACGCCGACTACTCGAATTCGCAATTGGCGCAATCAACTGAATTTTCTCGTAGATGAAACCAGAAACTATTTATTGTACGTGGCGGCCAAATTAGTGGCCATGGTGTTGGGCGAAGACGTGGGGCAGACCATTTCGCGTTCCATTGATTATTAACATCCGGGTTGAAGCGCTTACCGTGTGATAAAGAATGTACGCATTCATGTGATTGTTTTAAGCTGAAATTGAAACAATAAACAGAGATCTTATGAATAAAAAGCTGAAAGAAAAAGTGGTCTGGATTACGGGCGCTACCGGCGGACTCGGTCGTGAGTTGTGTCGTAGTTTTGGCAAGGCCGGAGCCGTAATTGCGGTCAGCGATCTGCGCAAAAAAGATGTGCAGGCATTGGTCAACGCATTGCAGACCGAACAGATTCAGTGCGCCGGTTTCCCATGCGATGTGACCGACCGGGATCAATGCAAAAAAGTAGCGCGCAAAATAAAACATAAGCTGGGCGGCGTGGATGTGTTGATAGCCAACGCCGGCATAACCCATCGCAGTGCTTTTATTAATACCGAACCGGAAGTTATTGAGCGCGTGATGAGTGTGAATTTTATGGGTGCCGTCAACGTAACTCATGCGGCCCTCGGTCAGATTATTAAACGCAACGGTGGTGTGATTGCGACTTCCAGTATTGCCGGTATCGCCCCGCTGATCGGACGCACCGGTTACTCCGCCAGCAAACACGCCTTACATGGTTTTTATGACAGTCTGCGTACGGAATTAAACGACATAGATGTACGCGTAATGCTGGTTTGTCCCGGATTTATCGACACTCCGCTCGATCAAAACGCCCTCGGTTCGGACGGCAAACCTTTGCGAAAATCGCGGGCGGTAATCGGCTCAAAGATGAGTGCGGACAATGTGGCCGGGCGCATACTGAAAGCGTATGTCGGCGGCCGCAGATTGTTTTTTCCGTCTTTGCTCGGCCGGGTGAGTTACTTGCTGAGCCGTCTATGGCCGGGATTGTACGATTTTCTAATGACGCGCAAATTAAAAGATGAATTTAAAGCATAGACTCATGTCAAAAATATAAATTCTTGAATAACGTATTAAATGACATCTTATTTCTAATTTTAAATACTCTAATACATTCAATCCGTAAAGCAGGCGCGAAAAGTTTCCGGGATGGCCGTGCTTTTACGGGCCGTATAATCAAAAAAGACCACTCCTGTACTTGCTTCCGCCAGAGTTATGCCGTCCGCCGGTCGCGACACTCGATAGATAATATCACAGCTGCGGTTGCGTAAATTTATAATCGCAATGTCAATGCGCAGCTCTTCTCCAAAAAATGCCTCATGCAGATAACGCACATGCAAATCGGCCACGATGATGCTTGCTCCGGCCACGTTCAATTCCGTCCAGTCGTGCGATTGAAACAGACGAGCCCGCGCTTCATGCAGTAAGGATACGACCCGGTCATGGGCCAGGTGTCCCGCGAAGTTAATATCCGAAATACGTACGCGTAATACGGTGGAAAAATGCCAGGCAATCGATTCCGGCAATTTGAATTCGTGCTTATTCATATTCATTGGTTATGAGCAAAATGTGTTTTTTCGAGATAAAGAAACTCACGGTATACCGAATTGCCATGGGCATCCCGGCCTCGTATGACTAACGGCAAATAACCCCGGGAAGTACGCGACTCGGGCAGGAGTCCCCGGTATTCCGATCCATGGTTATGCAATGTAATCGCCTTGCCGTTCAATTGAGCAGTAACATTGCTTATGTTTTGAGTCCGGATTTCAACGCTTTCGCCGAAGCGTACATACTCACCGTCCGCCGGAGCGATGCGAATATCGTCAGCCGATCGGAGTGCCAGCATGGCCTGAAACGTTGCCGGCGATTGGCTACCGGTCACCATATAGCGATTCAAAGTATATACATCATCACCGGGCAGGTTTTGACCTGGTTGGATGGTAAAAGCCAGGTCGTATCCCGCTTTACGCGCCGCCGCCAGCACGCGACGATCATACACGCCGAACGGATAAGCCAGAGCGGTAACCGAAACTCCCAATCGCGTCTGAAGAGTACGCCGTGATTCGACCAACTGCTTTTCAATTTCCAGCTCGGACATGGAGGGCAGCAGCGGATGCCACAGAGTGTGCGATCCAATTTCAATCAAATCGCTACGGGCCAGCGTTCGGGCCTGGTCCCAGTTCAGATAATTGTTCTTACCGGCGCTCAGAATGGTGGGATACAAGAACAATACCGCGCGTAGATTGTATTTTTTTAATAACGGCCATGCCTCCGTATAATTTGAAAGCAGGCCGTCATCAAAGGTGATTAAGACCGGCTTATCCGGCAGGCCATGCAGTTCACCGCGCATGGCACCGGTAAACTGCCGCAGCGAAATCGACTGATAGCCCTCCGCCAGCAATTGCTGGAACTGCCGCTCCAGACGATCGGGTGGTATGTTATATCCGCCGAAGGACTCATTGCCGGAAAAAGTATGGTGATAGCACAGTACCGGAACTCCGACAGAGCCGGCCGAACCTCCAGAAGTAGTGCGCGGATTTCTATCGGCGACGGAATGGGTATTATTCAAGGCGGACGGAATTCTATTCGCAGGTGATGTGCGCGTCGTAGGCAGAGGCGCAGAGCGCAGGGAATTCACCGCTGCGTTGCGCGGGCCCACCGTCGAATCGTGTTCGGGGAGTACCGCGCCATTCCAGGTGGGATTTTCCCAGATGGATCGTCCATAGGGCGGCGGTGAAATCGAACTCTCGGCAATGAATAAGGGCTCATTATTCACACCAGACAATGAATCCGGATGCTCCGATGAATGAGAATTATTCAGAATTATACGATCCCGATTTTGAATCCCCTCAGGTTTCATGCAGATTATTTTTGATGGATCTGACCTGCATTCGTGGGATGTGAAAAATGAGATTGTCGCTATAGCCAGGCTAAGTGTCAAAAAAGTGAAAAAAAGCATCAGCATGAATCTATACATGGTGAGTTTCCACCCATCCCGGAGGAATTTGCGTATACATTAGCTGAATATCGGTTGGATCGGTCTGTCTGATAACGCACTAATTTCATTATTGATTGACTATTTTTTTAAGACTGGAGACCATAGCCTTCTTAATCTGATGAACAAGTGGCTGAATAAAACGAAAGCCAGTACTCTGGCGCTATCACTTCTGGTTATAATAATCATCGCCCATTACATTTTCATCGTACTGAAACCGGATTTGACTGCCGCCAGTTTATTCCCGGTTGACTTTGTGTATTTTTACTTCGATATTGATAAAAAAGACATCGCAATCATGGCCACTGCCTCTGAGGCTATCAGAGACCTGCGGTTCTTATTCTGGGATCCCGGGTTTTATGGTGGGCGACCTTTTTTCGCGAATCCTGAGTCATCTATTTACTATCCGCTCGATTGGTTGTTAGTCGTATTTAATCCTCGATTGCAGCTACTTCTCTCCCAGATAATACACGTTCTTGTAATGGGAACCGGTATGTACAGCAGTAGTAGATTTTTAAGACTGCGCCCGCTGGCCGCTCTGGTCTCGTCAATTGTTCTGATTTTCTCCGGTATGGGTGTGAATGTTGTAACATGGGCGGTCATGCTTCGCTCAATTGCGTACATGCCGTGGGTTCTGTATTTCTGCTTAAAGGTGCGCGAAAGCGAGCGACGATTGCTGTCGATTCTGGGTCTGTCCGCTTCCGTCGGATTTGCCTGGCTGGGCGGTAGTCCTCAGATGTTCATATACATTTTGCTGAATACAGGCATCATTCTATCGGTGCTGTTTGCAGCTGATGTCAGGCGGCGCGGTTTTGTCGCGACAACAGGCGTAATTTCTTCTTTGAGCATAGCTGCAATAGTCGCAGCCGCCATCGTAATGCCGCAACTATTATCGGCGTTGGATTTTACTTCCGGAAGTCTTCGTGGGAATATCGGTCGGCTGCCACTTGAAAATTTTCAGATTGGAATAGCCGCATCCATTGGTGATATTCTGGATTTAACGCGGCGTCCGATGACTTCGCCATATCCGTTTTATGATGGTGAATTATTTGCTCTGCATGCGCTTATGCCATTCATTTTGCCCTTTCTCGGAATGGCATTGTTTCATCGTCGCATGCGTTTATTGAACGCATCCTTATTGATATCCGGAATCGTTTTCTGGTTGGCCTCTCTTGGTGAGTCTACTCCGTTTTATGCAATCATGCATGAAATCACTCTGGGAAAATTCAGAGGTCAATCTCGCATCGCGATTCTGGCTGCGTTTAATCTGGCGCTGGTCACCGCAAGCGGATTCCAGGTCTGGACAATTCTTATGCGAAATCGACCGCATAAACGATTATTGATATATACGCCTCTGCTTGCGGCTGTTTCTCTCGTTGTCCTTTCTCCGGATGTTATAAGTGGCGGACTATACTTAATATATAATGTCATGTTGATTCTGGCTCTTCGTTTGCCTGCGGGCAATAGAAATATCTGGAGGCTGGCGGCTGTACTTCCTATAACTATCTATCCATTCACTGCGATTGATTATGTGATTGCACATCCGTACAGGGTTAATTTGACTCGCGAGCTATTCGCCGAAACATTGCAGAATGAATTGGCGGATTATAGAGGGCGCTATCATGTGATTTCTGATCCCAAAAACCGGGCTGTTTGCAATAAATGCTTTTCCATGCCGGGAATTCGGCAACTGGACGAATACACTCCTTTGCAGCCGGAACGTCAGACCCGACTTTTTTATAGGATTATAACAGGAAATGATCCATTGAAACAAGTCGATCACCCGGCGTTCGTTTCGCCCATAGTGCCGCTTGATTTTTTCGATTCGAATAAATTTCGCTCCCAACTGGAGTCGGACGCCTATCTACGGTTACTTTATTTGACTTCAACGGAATATGTAATGATCTTTTCGAATTATCGAACATTCAGGGCGGCCCGGCCTTTTCTTTCGGACGAAATCGAACCTTCCCGGATGTTAATGCTTGAAAGTATCATGTCTGAAAAAGAAGTAATACCCATTGCTCCCGATTCGATGGACTACGAATTGATCTATGACAGAGATTTCTTTTTCTATAGAGTCAAAGATGTTCTTCCGCGGATGTACCTTGCGCCTGCGAGCATTGTTCTTGAGAATGACGAGAACCAATTGAATTATCTGTTGGATCCATCCAATGATCTGACAGAAACTATTGTTTTAGATCGCGGGCAAGACTTTGATTCGGGTTCGGCCTGCGGGGGGCATATTGAAGTAATTCATGACGCAGAGGAAATTGTCGAGTTTAGAGTAAAGAGCGAAGCGACATGCTATTTTGTTTTGAATGATGCTTATGATGATAATTGGGAAGCGTTCCTGGACGATGAGCCTGTCGAAATCTATCGAGCAAACTACCTGTTCAGGTCTATATTTCTTCCCCGGGGTCAACATCGATTGTTGTTGCGATACTCTCCCCGGGAATTCTATCAGGGACTATGGGTCGGGGTCATATTATTGGTGCTGGCGTCGATAGTGTATTTATTGTTGCTCAAGTTTTTTCGACCCTGGAAATGATTGACCCACGGTTGGAACAGGAACCTGCTGGTCCGCGATTATGGCGGCAGAAATAGAAAGTTCTATAAAACGAGAACGATGGGGATCGCGCATCGGAGTAATCTTTGCTGTAATGGGCAGCGCCATCGGATTGGGGAATTTTTTGCGATTTCCGGGTCTGGCGGCCAAATACGGCGGCGGTCATTTTATGATTCCGTACATTGTGGCCTTTCTGTTGCTGGGCCTGCCGATTGCCTGGGCGGAATGGGCTACCGGTCGCATGGGGGGCAAGCGCGGTTTTAGTTCCTCGCCCGGTATATTCTACGCGCTCTGGAAGAATCCAGGCTCGCCCTTTCTGGGAATTCTGGGCTTGATGATTCCCATTGGCATTTACATGTACTATGTCTATGTGGAATCCTGGTGTCTGTATTACGCCATCAGTTATTTGACCGGCACAATGCCCGGCCATGGATCATCTCCGGAAGCATTCGCTAATTTTTTCAGCAACTATGTGGGCGCGTCCGAACATGGAATCGTGTTTAAAGACGGTCCCGGCACCGCACTCATGATGATGCTGGCCTGTTTTGCGTTAAACTTCGTCATTATCTATCGCGGTTTGAACAAAGGCATTGAATTCGTTTCTAAATATGCCATTCCGATTCTGTTTATTTGCGCCATTGGCGTTCTGATTCGCGTGTTGACTCTGGGAAGCCCCATGCCCGATCATCCCGAACAGAATGTAATGAATGGCCTCGGGTTTATGTGGAATCCGGATCTGCCGTTGACCGAGTCGTTGCAGAACACCGAAATGTGGCTGGCGGCTACCGGGCAGATCTTCTTTTCTCTATCCGTCGGTTTCGGTATTATCATTACCTATGCCAGTTACGTTCACGACGATGAGGACGTAGTGCTTTCCGGTACCACCTCGGCAGCGGGCAATGTCTTCGCCGAAGTGGCGTTGGGCGGTATGATCACCATTCCGGCCGCGTTCATATTTCTCGGAACCAACTTCGAAACCGGAACTTTTGGACTGGGATTTGTCACACTGCCGAATGTTTTCGCAAACATGCAATTCGGTCACGTTGTGGGCTTTTTGTGGTTTTTTCTTTTGTTTATCGCGGCGGTCACCAGTTCCTTATCCATGTTACAACCCGCTATCGCCTTTCTGGAGGAAGGATTGGGATTGGGGCGGCGCGCATCGGTAACCATTCTGGGTATGATTACTCTGATGGGTAGCATGCTGGTGGTTTTTTTCTCCGCCGGATTTCAGGCCCTGGACCTGATGGATTTCTGGATTGGCAATGTATTTATATATATAATGGCCACCATCATTATCATTTTCTTCGGCTGGGGTGTCGGTCTACAACAGGGCATGCAGGAAGCTCATCATGGGGCGCTGATTTCCATACCGCGCATTTTTCAATTCGTGATGAAGTACATCGCACCGGTGTATTTGATAGTCGTATTTACGCTATGGTTCACGGACAATATTGGCGGCTACTGGGATCTTATGCAGGACCCGGAGAAAGGCGAGGCGGCGCGCTATACGGTGGGTTTCATTGTGATACTCGGTATTTTTCTGTCGTTGTTGGTATTCGCGGCCATGCGTCGTTGGCATCGGGTGAATCCGCAGAAATGATTTTGCTATCTACTTGCCAGAATAGCCGCCGGACCCGATAGTGCTCCCATGCAACCCGGTGGTTGGCTGATCATGCTATTGTCTGTGGGGGGTGTGACGCTCTTCTTTGGATGGAGCCTGTTTCTGGTGCTGACCCGTAAGTCGGTGGATCGGGAGCATATGCATTCCACACTGGATGAGCCGCCGGATCTCAATACGGATTGATCAATTCATGAAAAACGTTCAGTGCGATATACGGGAACTGGACGATTCAAACGGCCGCATTGCCGTTTTGTATCTGGATAATCCCCGTACTCGAAATTCCATGACCCTGGAAATGGGCATGTCGTTTCACGATACCATTCACAAGCTGGCCGGTGATGATCCCCAATTACGCGCGCTGGTTATCACCGGGAACAATGATGTTTTCTCCAGCGGGGGCGATTTTAATCTGCTGAAATCTTTCGCCGAGAAAGACCCGGAAGAAAACAAACGATACATGGAGTCGTTTTATCGACTCTTTCTGGACGTGCGTAATATGCCCTTTCCGGTGATTGCGGCGGTGAACGGCCACGCCATTGGTGCTTCTCTGGCGCTGGCGCTGGCTTGCGATTTGCGTTACTTCGTTCCCGATGGTAAGTATGCTTTCAACTTCGTGCGCATCGGCATTCATCCCGGTATGGGTTCCAGCTTTCTGTTGAAAGAAGTGGCCGGTCTTACTCAAGCCCAGGAACTTTTGCTTACCGGCCGATACATCAGCGGTGAAGAAGCGTATCGGCGGGGATTGTGTCATGGTTTGTTTTCGCGCGAGGAAATTCTGGACCGGGCGCTGGAAGTGGCCACCGAAATCGCCACGGCCGCACCTCAGGCAGTTCGAATGTGCAAGCACGGATTGTACATCAATCGTACTCTGGACAACGCACTGGAATACGAGGCGGCCAGTCAGGCGCAAAATTATGCGACGGATGATTTTCGCGAAGCCATCCAGGCCATCGAAGAAAAGCGCAAGCCCGTGTTTCGTGATGAATAATTCTGCTACCCACCGGCACCGACAATCGTCTTATTGAAATTCAGCAAACAATCATATCGCTATAATTGTACTTAAGATTTCAACCATGTCGCAAATACTTCAGAAACTGAGACCATACATTAAGACGATCGCCGCTACAGGCATTGGTCTAATCGTAGTGGGCGCCATTCTGCTCAAGTTCGCTTCACCGGGACGTCCTGCGGGCGACGGCAGCGTGCAAATCGATTTTGAAGTGCCGGCCGGTGCCGGTGCCCAGACCGTCGGTCGCGAACTGGAAAACGCCGGTCTCATTCGTAGCGCCCCTTACTTTCGAACGATGCTGCGGCTGACCGGTCGTTCCCAGGACATCAAAGTGGGCATCTATGAATTGAACGACGGCATGAGCGGCGATGAGATTGCGGACATTCTGACCGAGGGCCGGGTGCGTCTGACCGCCCTGACCATACCGGAAGGCTGGACCAATCGCCAGATTGGCGACTACTTCGCGGAAAAAGGATTCGTGCGCGATCGGGCCGAGTTTCTGGAAATAGCGAGCGATGCCGCCGTACGACAGAAGTATAATATTCCCGAGCAAACCACGGAAGGGTATTTATTTCCCGAAACATACAAAGTACCCGATGGTTATCCGGCCGCGAAGATTCAGGAAGTGATGATCCGACGCTTTTACAGCGTGCTGGATGAAATCAAGGG
>JAGRMX010000639.1 GCA_020441025.1 Leptospiraceae bacterium | reverse complement strand
TTCGATTATGTCCCTTGAATCATATCCGGGCGGGAGCTTTTGAATTACCGGGTCGAGTCCGACGCACAACAGGGACCGTCGTTGTCGTCGGTAGTGCTTGAATTTGTCATAAAAGGTTGACATGGCCGACCTCCTGTGTACCAATCGCCCAGCGTTGAGCGGGGTGTCTGCATTTTATCTGCTGAATATAAGAAGCTAATTGCAACTATGTTTATTCGCGGATATGAATTTAGATTTTTAAAGTTTAAAGTCCAACCCACGGCAGAATCCAGCCCGCCTGAACCATAAAAAAAAGAAACGAATCCGCTGCAAAGTCCACGCAAAGTCGGCAGCGCGGAATCGATAATGTGTGAGTCTTACCGGAGGTGACTTGTGAGTATTGAAATTAAAGCGAAGAATCTGGCGGAACTCTATCGCGACGCCGCTGAGGCGTATGGAGATCGGGCTGCCTTCCTGACCCGCGACGCAAAGAAAAACTTTGTTCCGATTACGTTTAAGGAGCTGTATGAGCACGGCATCAATCTGGCTACTGCTTTGATTGATATGGGTGTACAGGCGCGGGAACACGTAGGTCTACTGGCGGACAACCGCAAAGAGTGGATTATTGCCGATTACGGTATCCTGATGTGCGGTGCCGCCGATGTTCCTCGCGGAACGGACGTAACCGATCAGGATATTACTTACATCATCCCGCATTCCGACTCTAAGGTGGTTTTTGTCGAACATAAGCAGATGTTTGATAAACTACAGGCCTGTCGGTCGCAGTTGCCAAACGTAACTCAGGTCGTAATTATGGATCAGGACGCAAAAGTAGACGGTGCCCTGAACATGTATGACTTGATTGAAAAGGGTAAGCAACTGCGTTCACAGGGTGATCGTCGCGTGGAAGAGCGTGTAGCACAGATAAAACCGGATGATTTGTTCACTATAATTTATACTTCCGGCACAACCGGCGCGCCCAAGGGTGTTATGCTGATGCATTCGAATATGATTACGCAGGTTCGTAATCTGCCCATTAAGATCAACGAAACCGATCGGGCCGTTTCGATTCTACCCGTATGGCACGTATTCGAGCGTGTATTTGAAATGCTGGCCATCTCACGCGGTATGCCGACCTACTATTCTAACGTACGCAATCTGCGCGAAGATCTGGGAAGTGTTCAACCCACGTTTATGGCTTCCGCGCCGCGTCTGTGGGAAAACGTATATCTGGGAATTAAAAAGAATCTGGAAAATGCGTCGGGAGTGGCACGAGGATTATTCGGCGCCGCTTATTTCTGCGCGCGCATGTTTCAGGGATCGGTTCGTTTTATGTCCGGCAAGAAGCTGGATCTGGTGGGACGCAATCCGATCGCTTCGTTTTTTCGAGGCATCTTTCACTTCTGGCGAGCCTCGTTCTTCGTGTTACCGTATCTGTTGCTCGATACAATCGTCCTGAAAAAGATTCGTAAGGCGACCGGCGGCAAGCTGCGTGGATCGGTTTCAGGCGGGGGCGCGTTGCCGCTGCATGTGGATGAGTTTTTTAACAACATCGGAATTCCGGTTCTGGAAGGGTACGGTATGACCGAAACCAGCCCGGTTCTGGCGGTGCGCACATGGAAGCGTCTGGTAATCGGTTCCGTAGGGCCGATTTATCCGGAAACGGATCTGCGACTGGTGGACATCACAACCGGCAACATTATCTATCCGCCGGAGCGTGGCCGTAAGGGTGAAATTCACGTTAAAGGCCCTCAGGTCATGAAAGGGTACTACAAAAATCCGGAAGCGACCGACAAGGTGTTGAAAGACGGCTGGATGAATACCGGCGACCTGGGTGTGGTTACTTT